>JBGPAO010000023.1:0-18513 GCA_041480755.1 Bacteroidia bacterium | reverse complement strand
TGATTCTCCAAAGGAGAATATAAAAGGAAAACTTGATGATATAGACATGAAGATATCTGCCCGTGCGGAGAAGAATACAGAACTTTATATTAATATACATGCTGGCAGTGATATCTCAGAAAATACCTTTATTACATTTAAGAGCACCGAAAAACCAGATGAGGAACTCATAGCAGAAAATAACAAGCGTGAAGTTACCGGTCTCAATATGAATTTTGATCTTGAAATGACTCCTGATGCTGAGGTACAGATTGTATTTGATCCGAAAGTCGGAGATATTATTAGAGGGAACGGCAGTGGAAATATAAAACTCCAGATCAGCAATGACGGTGAGTTTTTGATGTTCGGCAGTTATGAGATTGAAAGCGGGGATTACCTTTTCACTCTTCATAATATAATCAATAAAAAACTCAAAGTTGAAAAAGGTGGCACTATAAGCTGGAACGGTGATCCTCTTGATGCAATTATTGATATGAGTGCTGTCTACTCAACAAAAGCAACACCTTCTGTACTTGTTCCGGATCCGCCTGCATATCTGAAAGATAAAAGATATCCGGTCGACTGTCATTTGATAATGACTGATAAAATGATGAATCCCAACCTTCAGTTTGAAATTGTTCTGCCGACTGCTGAAGAGGAAACAAGAAACTTTGTGAAAAATGCAATTACGACCCAGGAAGAATTGACAAAACAATTTATTTCTCTTCTGGTGATAAATAACTTTTCTTCATCTCAGTTTAATGCTGGTTCAGGAACCGTAACCTCTCAGGGAACAGGTATGGCAGGTGTAACCACCAGTGAACTTCTATCAAATCAATTAAGCAACTGGCTCTCCCAGATAAGTAATGATTTTGATATTGGCGTTAATTACAGACCTGGTGATGAAATAACCACAGATCAGATTGAGGTGGCTCTTTCAACGCAAATTCTTGATGACAGGGTAATCATACACACCAACCTGGATGTTGGAGGATCGCAGACTACCGCGATACAGGAAGGCACCTCAACGAAAAATATTACAGGGGAATTTGATGTCAATGTGAAATTAACGAATGACGGAAAAATCAGCCTTAAGGCATACAATCACTCGAATGACGATCAACTGTACAATACATCGCAATATACCCAGGGTGTTGGTTTAATATATAGAGAAGATTTTAATAGCTTGGGGGAATTATTAAAAAGGTACTGGTCAGCTATTTTCCCGGGAGATAAAAGAAAAGACAGGAACAAAGAGTCAAAAAGTGAACCAGAACCAGTTAGTGAACTTGATAATAAATAGTACCCTCAGTACCTGAAACGAATACGATTGCAAGCCCCCGCAGGATATTTTGGACTTTATTTGGGCTGGTGAATAAATAATTGAAAACGGAGTGTAATATTCTGGACTATGTCGCGTTTTTTTTAATACATTAGGCTCGTTTAAAAACTGTCATTATGAATTTTTTAACCCTGCTGCTACAAATCAGCACTGAAAGCGCTCAGGCGGCAACCCAGGCTGCCGGAGAAATTAAGATATCTTACTGGCAATTAGCTGTTAAAGGTGGATGGGTGATGATTCCCATTGCTTTACTTTCAATTTTGGCAGTGTATATTTTTATTGAACGATATTTAGCAATCAAAAAAGCTTCAACAATTGACAATAATTTCATGAACAGGATAAGAGATTACATCCATGAAGGAAAAGTGGAAAATGCTCTCACTCTCTGTCAGTCATATACAGATCCGGCTTCCAAAATGATTGAGAAAGGCATTCAAAGAATCGGCAGACCTCTGGCAGATATTAATACAGCAATTGAAATTGTGGGCAAGATTGAAATTGCCAAGCTTGAGAAAGGGCTTCCTGCACTTGCATCAGTTGCAGGTGGTGCACCTATGCTGGGATTCTTTGGGACAGTTACCGGTATGGTCCGTGCATTTTATGACATGTCCATGGCAGGTAATAATATTGATATAACTTTACTCTCAGCAGGGATTTATATTGCACTGATTACTACCGTTGGCGGACTTCTGGTTGGGATACCTGCTTTTTTTGGCTACAACCTGCTTGTAACGCGTATTGAAAACCTTGTAAACAAACTGGAAGCCAACTCAACCGAATTTATGGATCTGTTAAATGAACCGGTTACAAAATAAATGAAGCGATGGCACTAAGTACAAGGAATAAAATCAACGTGCAGTTCAGTATGGCAAGTATGACAGATATTATATTCCTTCTGCTTATTTTCTTTATGCTTTCATCAACCCTTATAGCACCCAATGCATTAAAGCTTCTTTTACCACAAAGCAGAGCTCAGACTCAGGCCAAACCGGTTACCACAGTGTCGATTACAAAGAACCATGAATACTATATTGAAACAACTCCGGTAAGTATTGCCGAACTGGAAACAAGGCTTAAAATAAAACTGCAGGGAATGGCGGAACCCACTATATCACTCCATGTTGACAGAAGCGTACCTATGGAGGATGTTGTCAAGGTTATGAACATAGCCAGGGACAACCGTTATAAACTTATACTTGCAACTACACCATATTAATAATTGATAATATGGAAAAAACAAATGGCATTATTGGTACAATTATATTTCACGGTGCTATGATCCTGATCATTGCATTGTTTGGATTCTCAACTCCGCTGCCGCTTCCGGAAGAGCAAGGGATTCTGATTAATTTCGGAACTGATGATTTTGGCTTCGGGGACATTGAACCAGCTTATACTGATCTGCCTGAAGACCAGAAAATGGTTCCGCAACAGGAAGTACAGAAAGTGACATCGGATAATGAGGGGATTATTACCCAGGATTTTGAAGAATCCGCTTCGTTAAAAGAAGAAAAAATCATTCCTGAAAAGAAGACTGAGAAACAGGAGGTAATTAAGGAAACAGTTACAGAACCTAAGGATGAGACTCCTCAGCAGGTGGTTGAAGAGAAAAAAGTCAATGAACGGGCTTTGTATAAAGGAAGAAATTCCGAAACCAGCAGTACAGCGGGTGAAGGGATAACCGAGGGCGACGGTAACCAGGGTAGCATTACAGGGTCTCCCGATTCTGATAACTATTCGCAGGGTTTAAGCCAGGGATCAGGTAGCGTTGAATTCAGCCTTTCAGGAAGGAATCCTCTGTATCTGCCTAAACCAAGGTATGAATACCAGGTTGAGGGTAAAGTTGTTGTTGAAATCAGGGTCGACCGGACTGGAAATGTGACCTATGCCCGTGCCGGAGTAAAAGGTTCAACAACAAATGATGAAAATCTTATAAAAGCTGCCCAGGAAGCCGCTATAAAAGCCAAATTTGACAGCAAGTCAGATGCTGCTTTCACCCAGACCGGAACCATCACTTATCACTTTATTCTTCAGTAATATTTCTGCTCACTTCGTTCACGATCTTCTGCTCACTTCGTTCACGATCTTCTGCTCACTTCGTTCACGATCTTCTGCTCACTTCGTTCGCGTGATTCTGCTCGCTTACGCTCGCGATGTTCAGTAGATAATTCAAAAGATCAGATCAAATACTCCAAACAGATGTAAGGTTGCAAGCGCCAGGGCAACAAGTACAAAATAGCTTATAGTCCTTGCACCGACCTTAACAGCATACTTTGCCCCCAGAAATGCGCCAATTATATTACCGGCAGCAAGAATAAGTCCCAGTTTATAGTCAACCTGGTCATTCAAAATAAAAACCAGAAGTGCAAAAGGAGTATACAGTAATACAATAAATACTTTCAATGCATTGGCTTTTACCAGATCAAAACCCGCACCCAGCACCAATCCTGCAAGGAGGAAAAATCCTACGCCTGCCTGGATAAAACCTCCATATATCCCTATAAGGAAAAAAATTGGGATCTGAATCCATTTGGAAACAGGAGGATGACCTTCCCTGCTTTTTATCCACCTGTTGGGATTAAATAAAATCAGAAAGAACATTATGACCAGTAAACATCCAATTGTTCTGGTCATAATTGCTTCATCCATATTTATTGCTATCCTGGCACCAATCAGTGAGCCTAAAGTCGCAGGTATACCAATCCTCAATCCTTCCTTTAAGTTTAATACTTTATGCTGTCTGAATGTGACTGAACCCACGAAATTATGGAGCAGGATCCCTATTCGGTTTGTGCCGTTTGCAACATTTGCCGGTAATCCAAGGAACATAAGAAGCGGAAGTGTCAGTAGAGAACCGCTTCCGGCAACAGTGTTAATAAAGCCGGCAATTATGCCAACTCCAATAACGGCTAATATCAGGTACCACTCCATTGTATCAGTTGTGCTTCAGTTGTAATTCAGTTGTGCTTCAGTTTTGGTTCTGCTCACTGCTCACAGTTCACTGTTTTTCCCTAGTATGCGAAAAGAGGATAATCTTTCATCAATGAATTCACCTTTGCCTTTACATCATTTATAACAGACTCATTTTCAATATCATGCAATACTTTATCTATCAATTCTACAATTTGCCCCATGAGATCTTCTTTTACTCCTCTTGTCGTGATTGCAGGAGTTCCGATTCTTATACCGGACGCCTGGTACGGGGAGCGGTCATCGAATGGAACCATATTTTTATTGATTGTAATATCCGCCTTTACCAGGGCGTCTTCAGCCATACGGCCGGTAATTTCAGGGTATTTTGTTCTCAGGTCAATCAGCATGCAATGATTATCAGTACCGCCAGAAATAATTTTATATCCGGAAGCAATAAAAGCATCTGCCATTACTGATGCGTTTTTCTTTACCTGTTGCATATATTCCCTGAAAGAATCTGTCAGGGCTTCAGCAAAAGAGACTGCTTTGGCGGCAATCACATGTTCCAGTGGTCCTCCCTGTGTTCCAGGAAACAACGCAGAATCCATAATCTGTGTCATCATTTTCAGTTTGCCCTTCGGAGTTGTGATGCCCCAGGGATTTTCAAAATCCTGGCCCATCAGGATCATTCCACCCCTTGGCCCCCGCAGGGTTTTATGAGTTGTAGTTGTTACAATATGGCAATGGGGGAAAGGAGGATCAAGCAATCCTTTTGCTATAAGTCCGGCCGGATGGGCAATATCTGTCATCAGAAGAGCTCCCACCCTGTCTGCTATCTGTCGCATCCTTTTATAATCCCAGTCACGGGAATAGGCAGACGCTCCTGCTACAATTAGTTTTGGGTTTTCACGCAGGGCAATATCTTCCATCATATCATAATCCACCCTTCCGGTATCAGGGTGTACATTATATGCGACAGGACGGTAAAGGAGACCTGAGAAATTGACAGGTGAACCATGTGTCAGATGGCCGCCATGGGAAAGGTTTAGTCCCATAAATGTGTCTCCCGGACGTAAAATTGCCAGCATGACTGCAGCATTAGCCTGGGCTCCGGAATGAGGCTGTACATTTGCCCATTCAGTATGGAAAAGTTCCTTTGCACGGTCGATTGCAAGCTGCTCAACCTGATCAACAAACTGGCATCCTCCGTAGTACCTTTTCCCCGGTAATCCTTCAGCATATTTGTTGGTCAGACATGATCCCATTGCTTCCAGTACCTGAGAGCTGACAAAATTTTCTGAAGCGATAAGTTCAATCCCATTAAGCTGACGATCATTTTCTTTTTTTATCAATTCAAATATTGCAGTGTCTTTTTTCATGAGATATATTTTTACTTGTCTGTAATCAGGTGGTAAATTTAGAGGATTGAAGTATTTAAAAAAAAATATTTTCTGCCAAGTTATCAGATGAATTATAACACCTTGTAATTCAAAAATTTCTTGTTTAAATTTAATTTATGCCTGGCATTCGGAAAAGCAGCATATACAAAACCAGCGGGAGCCTGATGAAAAACCGTTGATAAATCCTCAGTTTCTTCATTACACAAAATTAACAAACAACAGTAATAACAGAATCCCGGGCACGTTTACTTTATCTGGATAGCAGGTTTAAAATTAAGCCGGTAGTGAAGCGAAAAAATTGATAAATTGCATGAAGTATGGAGCAGGGAGCAGGGAAATGAGAGGAGGGAGTTCGAGATCGCCTGAGTTTGACAAGGATATAGAACATTGTCAAAGAGACGGGATCCCTCGGTCGTTTCACTCCCTCGGGATGACCTTGATCTTAAGACGGTTATTAGTTACAGAAAGGACTGAGACGCTATAATCATTCTATTGAAGCAATGAGTATTCGGAAAAATATATTCTTGATTTTCACTTTATTAACTGGTCTTCCTTTCAGCAGTCCGGCGCAGGATCCATTACCACCCACAATTCGATTTATCACTGTTGATACTTTAACCGGAAATGTTATAATTAACTGGAAAAATGAATCTCCGGCAGGAGTGAAAAAATATGTCGTGTATGAAGGAAGAGAAGGTTCAGATCCTCTCGTTGCTGATCCTATCGATACACTTGATGTTGCATCCACCAGCTATATCCACAATTCAAATGCCGCCGCATCGCGCCCTGTAGCCTATACTGTAGCTTCAATTTATGCTGATGATACAAGTCCGCTGGCAGATTACCATTTTACAATTCATGCATCGGTGAGGTATGATTCCTGCAGGAGTTCATTGATTATTGACTGGACACCTTATATAGGATGGAATGATGATCTCATCGCATATAATGTATATATCAGGGCAGGTACGGGCGAAGTATTCAAGATCCCCTCCCTTTCCCCGTCGATCCGCAGCTATAAGTTCAAAGATGTTATTCCATATACCGAATATTGGGTTTTAATTGAAGCAGAGAACAGGGATTTTCTTAGCTCTATGTCCAACCGCGTTTCCCTCGTCACCAATCGTGCCATACCTCCATCATATATAAATGCCGATTATGCAACTGTAACAGGTGATAAATCAGTGCAGCTGTCATTTTCATTTGATCCGGTCACACAGGTAAATGATTTTGTGCTGTTTTTCGGAAGGAGTATAGATAATATCATCGTCCCGGTTGCAGAGTTTAATAATCCAACGTCCGGTTCGATAAACTATACTCATCAGGTATTTTCTCTAAAAAAGAAAAATTATTATCAGCTAGCTGCTGTGGATCAATGTCCTGAAAAAAATCCCCTGAAGAAATCAAATGTTGCCAGCAATATTATCCTTGAGGCTTCAGAGAGTGAACTTATAGTGAATCTTGAGTGGGGTGATTACGAGGAATGGCCTGCGGGCGTTAAATATTATAATGTTTACCGGGTAACAAATGGTACTAATACCGAAAAGATCGACAGCCTGAATTTCGGCGTAAATAGTCTATCTGACAATCTCGAATTTCTGAGAGATGGTTTGGAAATAATCAATGATAAAGTTTGCTACTTTATTGAAGCTGAAGAAAATGACGATAATATATATGGTATAAAAGGATACAGCAGAAGTAACACAGTATGTATCTTCCTGGAACCTGAGATATTTATGGCTAATGCTTTCACGCCAGACGGAAATGGACAAAATGACGAGATAAAGCCGATCCTGACTTTTCGTCCTGATGAATATTACTTTGCTGTATATGACAGATGGGGATCCATTGTTTTTGAAACTACTGATATTGATGAATACTGGAACGGTGATATCAACAATAAAAAGGATGCTCCTCCGGGAGTGTATATTTATTATCTTAAAATAACCACATCCGGTAATATCATTAAGGAAAAGAAAGGGACAATAACCCTGTTTTATCCCTGATGAAAATTCTGTCATAAAACGGAAATTCATTATTTTTGCAGGATATTTTTAGTTTGTAAAATGGGTGTCATCACAAAAACAGAAGAAGATCTCATACTGGCTCATTTTGAGGACCTTATGAAGCATTGTTCGAGGTTTGAATCCAAAATGGACCAGAGGATGATACGTAAAGCCTTCAAGTTTGCGAACGAAGCCCATAAGGGAACAAGAAGAAGGTCAGGGGAACCATATATTCTGCATCCGATTGCCGTTGCTAAAATAGTCACTTATGAGATGGGATTAGGCACAAAATCAGTGGTTTGTGCTTTATTGCATGATGTTGTTGAAGACACTGACTATTCGATCGAGGATATTGAGAATCAATTCGGGAAAAAAGTAGCTTCTATAATTGATGGCCTGACAAAAATATCAGATGTTTTTGATAATCAGTCATCACTTCAGGCGGAAAACTTCAGAAAAATGCTTCTTACCCTTTCGGATGACGTAAGGGTAATCCTTATTAAGCTTGCTGACCGTTTGCATAACATGAGGACTCTCGATTCCCTGCCACCCAACAAGCAGATTAAAGTATCAGGAGAAACAGTTTACCTGTATGCTCCGCTGGCACATCGTCTTGGACTGTATGTAATTAAAACAGAGCTGGAAGATCTTAGCCTGAAATACCGTTATCCTAAAATTTACCAGGATCTTGTAAACAAGGTCAGGGATAATGAAAAGAAAAGGCAGACAATGATAAACACATTTGCCCTGCCGATTATCATTAAACTTGAAAATGCCGGTTTTAATTTTGATATTTCGGGCAGGCCAAAATCGATATATTCCATATGGAATAAAATGCAGCAAAAAGACATTCCTTTTGAGGAAGTCTATGATCTTCTGGCAATTCGCATTGTATTTGAACCCCTGCCTGATATACCCGAAAAAACCCAGTGCTGGAATATTTACTCACTGATTACAGATACATACATGCCCAAGCCTGACAGGATACGTGACTGGGTTTCGATTCCAAAGGCAAATGGATACGAAGCTTTGCATGTAACAGTTATGGGGCCTTCAGGTGACTGGGTAGAGGTACAGATCCGAAGCAAAAGGATGGATGAAATTGCAGAGCGTGGATTCGCTGCTCACTGGCAATATAAGCACACAGGAGGCGGAGGAAGCTCTGAACTTGACAAATGGCTGAAAAAAATAAGGGAGCTTCTGGAAAATCCCAATTCTGATGCACTTGAATTCCTCGATGATTTTAAATTGAACCTTTTTTCCTCAGAGATCCTTGTATTCACTCCTAAAGGTAAGATCATATCACTGCCAAAAGACTCAACTGCATTGGATTTCGCGTATGAGATCCACACTGAGATCGGGAACAAGGCTATTGGGGCCAAAATAAACCATAAGCTCGTACCTCTTAATCACAGGCTGAACAGCGGAGATCAGATTGAGATCCTCACATCAGACAACCAGAAAGTTCAGCCTGAATGGTTCAATAATGTAATAACTGCAAAAGCCAAAGCTGCAATAAAAGCTGCAATAAAAGCCGATAGCAAGAATCGTATAGAGATTGGCAAAAAAATGCTCGAGGATAAGCTTAAAGAATACAACCTCAAACCCAGTTCAAGAATTTTCAGGAAGCTCCTGCCCGAATATGAAGTTATTTCGAAAGATGAGCTTTACAGTAAAATAGGCAGTGGTATAATCACTCTGGGTGACCTGAAAAAAATACTGAAAAAGAACACGAAGAATAAATGGATACGTTACTGGGGTCTTCAGCTTGGATTTGTATCAAAAACTATTAAAGAAGCAAGTAAAATTCCGCTTAAATTAGAGGAACCTGCTAAAAATATGGATTACTACGTAATCAGGGAAAATCCGGATGAAGCTGAGAAGGAATACCTGCTTGCTAAGTGTTGTAATCCTATTCCTGGTGATAACGTAATTGGATACAGAGACCAGGACAATACTATTGTCATCCACAAAGCCAAATGCCAGATTGCCCTGAAACTTACTTCAAGAGAAGGAAACAGGATTATACCTGCAAACTGGACTACCCATAAGATACTGTCATATCTTGTCAGGATAAGTATCAGTGGAGTTGATAAATTCGGCATTTATAATAACATTACAACAGTAATTTCAAAAGAACTTGCCGTGAACATGCGGAATATTAATCTCGCAAGCCATGATGGTATCTTCGACGGGACTCTCGACCTTTATGTACATAATACAGCCGACCTGAATAATCTTATCCTGAACCTCAGCAAGATCAAGGGTGTTGAATCGGTGAAGCGTGCAGAGACAATGGAAGAATAATCAATATTCATTATTTAAGAAAAAGTATGTACTTTTGTAATTATTTTTAATTAGACTAAGTTATGATCGCGGAAGAAACAAAGGAGACCGTTAAAAGGATCTTCACAGAATATCTCGAAAAAAAAGGACACAGGAAGACTCCGGAAAGATATGCAATCCTTGAAGAGATATATTCACGGGAAGGTCATTTCGATATTGAATCACTCTATATTTTCATGAAAAATAAGAATTACAGGGTAAGCCGTGCGACTTTGTATAATACAGTTGAACTGCTCCTGGATTCAAATCTTATTGTTAAACATCAATTCGGGAAGAATATAGCCCAATTTGAGAAGGCATATCACTGCATGCAGCATGACCATCTTATTGATGTTGAAACGGGCAAAGTGACTGAATTCTGTGACCCGAGAATAGATGAGATCATTAAAAGTGCCTGCAAACTGAATAATTTCAAACCTGCACATCATTCCCTCTATATTTACGGAACTTCTGAGGATAATCAGCGCTAATCATTCAAATATTTTGTACCTTCAACGTCCGGTAATTCAATTCCCAGAATAATGAAAGCAGACGTTTTATTAGGTCTTCAGTGGGGTGATGAAGGCAAGGGTAAACTTGTTGATGTACTCGCTCCAAAGTATGATATTATCGCCAGGTTCCAGGGAGGTCCGAATGCCGGGCACACGCTCGAATTCAATAATATAAAACATATTACTCACAATATCCCTTCAGGAATTTTCAGGGAAAAAAGCATTAATGTGATTGGCAACGGTGTCGTTCTTGACCCTAAAACTTTCAGGGAAGAAATTGACGCAATCCTGAAACTTGGTGTAGATCTGAAAGACAGGCTCAAGATTTCGATGAAAGCTCACCTGATAATGCCAACCCACCGTATCCTTGATGCTGCCTCCGAGGCTGCAAAAGGACAGACAAAAATTGGTTCCACTCTGAGAGGAATAGGTCCGACTTATATGGACAAAACCGGGAGAAATGGATTGAGGGCAGGTGATATCATCAGTCCGGCTTTTCGCGAAAAGTATAATTTCCTGACAAAAAAGCATCAGGACATATTGAAGCAGTACAACTTTGATTATGATCTAAGGGAATATGAAATGGGCTGGTTTGAAGGAATAGAAACTATTAAGAAATTCGAGCTGGTTAATAGTGAATATCTTATAAATTCATTTTTAAATCAGGGAAAAACCGTTCTTGCTGAAGGAGCGCAGGGGACCATGCTGGATATTGATTTCGGATCATATCCTTTTGTAACCTCATCGAGTACTATCTGTGCCGGAGCATGTACCGGACTTGGGGTCCCTCCGCATAAAATCGGCGAGGTAATGGGTGTTTTCAAAGCCTATTGTACGAGAGTTGGAAGCGGCCCATTCCCCACAGAGCAGATTAATGAGACCGGGGAATCTCTCCGTAAGCATGGATGTGAATACGGAGCAACAACCGGAAGGCCAAGAAGATGCGGATGGCTTGATTTACCGATGCTGAAATATGCTATAATGATAAACGGGACTTCTCAGCTTATGATGACCAAGGCAGACGTTCTTTCACATTTCGGCACAATCAAAGTGTGCACTGCCTACAAGATTAATAATAAGACAACAGATCAGCTGCCCTTTGATATCTGTACTCCAATAGAACCTGTATACACTGAAATGAAATCATGGAAAACTGACCTGACCGGGATCAGAAAATCAGCTGATCTACCGGCAGAGCTAATGGATTATGTACATTTCATAGAAAAAAACACTGGCATTCCGGTTAAAATAATCGGTGTTGGTGCCGGCAGAGAACAGTTTATTGAAATCAATTAACTAAGCTTCAGAATTCTGTTTGTTTGGCAATTCAAGCCCATATCCTGAGGTTTTATCTTCCCTCTTCAGCAGAAAAGCAAATAACAATCCGAATAATCCAAGAGCTGCCAGCATAAGGACCGGATTAGTGTAATTATAAACTGCTTCGCCTTTGGCAACAAGTTCGGGAGTTACCCCCGGATTCGACCGGTCAAGGACTGTTCCTATAAGGATCGGGAATGCCCACAACCCGATATTCTGTATTGAGAACATCAATCCATATGCTGTACCCAGCTTGGGTTCATCCACTATCTTTGCAACTGATGGCCACATTGTGGCCGGAATAAGTGAAAAAGCCATTCCCAGGAGGAACATCGGTATATACGGTGTTAAACGGGTAAGAGACAGGGTCAGATGAACAAGGATCAGAAGGAATGATCCAAATATCATCATTGTTGCACTTTTTCCTTTTGTATCGGCAATCCAGCCAAATAACGGAGTAAATATAATAGTCCCGAAGTAAATCATCGATGTCATTGTGCTGCTCAGAGACATTGATAGCCCGAATTTATTCTGAAGAAGATCGGGGGCATATTTTATGAAAGGAAAAACTGCTGAATAGAATGTAACACATAATAAGGCTATGAAAATAAAAGACCTGTCGGATAATAATTTACCAATATCAGAGATCCGGAATACATCCTCATCCGAGACATCAATATGGCGCTGCCTGTCAAGTTTAATATCAAAGAAATTATATGAAACAAAGAACAGAAAACCAACTCCCAGGAAAAGCATGCCGAACCATATAGGTGTTGTCCAGGTTGGTTCAACAAGAGCAGGAGTCACAATAAGAGACATGGCGGCACCAAGACGTGCAATTGCCAGGTTTACACCCAGGGCAAGCGCCATTTCTTTACCCTTAAACCATTTCACAACAATTTTTGTGATGACAACTATACTCGTTTCGGCTCCCAATCCGAACAAAAAATATCCAAAAAACATCATTTTCAGAGCTGGTGACCATCCATGTGCAAATGAGGAAAGAAAGGAATACCCTGGCCCACCATTATTAAAATATTCTGAAGCCCCATAAGCTGTAAAAAAGGAACCAAATACCATTAATGCAACAAAGGTGGTACCTGTAATCCTTATACCTAAACGGTCGGTTATTATTCCCCCCAGGACTGCCATCAACAGAAAAACATTAGGGAAGGAATAAGCCGAGATAAACCGGCCATAATCGGATGAGCTGAAACCCAGGTGTTCGCCCATTAGTTGTTTCAAAGGGGACAAGGCATCATAGAAATAATAATTCGCCGCCATCGATATGCTAACCAGTATAAGGATAAGCCATCTTGTCAGGGCTGATTCATTCAAGGCTTTCTTTATTTCGATCATAAGTCAATTGTGATATTAGAATCAGAGTAGTTTGTTGTCCGAAACAGGTTTATTGATTATTAACCCGTAATATTTTTATGCGCTCAAATTTAGTATATTATTCCTTGAGTACTATTTAATATCAATACAAATCCATAACAAATTAATTATCAACAAATTAGTATTTTGTGTCATTTAGTTTGTTTATATTATTTGATTTATTTTTAAAATTGGCTTTGTTATAACTAGTAACTTGTTTTTTTCCAGTCAGCTATAATGACAAGATTTATACCTGCCGTCAGTTTGCCTGACCAGAGTCAGGACGGGCATGGCAGGTTATTGGAAAAATGAAGAAGCCACTAAATATTTTATTGTTCTGTACTTCTTTGGTTGCTCATATCAGTGCCCAGGATGGTAGCCCATATATAAACCATTTTGATCTGGGGAATTTCTATGACAGGCAGATTTTTGATATAGAACATGATAATGACCAGGTCATGTATTTCGCTACCCGAAGGGGTATTTATGCATCCGACTCTAAGTCCAAATGGTTAATTAAATTACCTGCTATCCCGCTTTCCATGGAGCTCGATCCTTCTTCCGGTAGTATTTATACAGGTTGCAGGAACAATATCGGGTATATCAGGAAAAAAGAAAACGGGCAGATGAGTTACTATTCTTACCTGGCAGGCTTGATTTTCCCTGACGAATATTATATGATTTCCCAGGATCCACGATTTGTATATTTTGCAGGACAAAGCAATCTTTACCGTTTCAGAAAAAATAATGCAGAAGAATATTTGCATTATGAGCCTGATTCTGCTGCCAGCTTTGCCGGCTTTTTAAATTTTAAGAATAAAACGTTCATAAATGTAATCGGTTATGGCATTGCCGAAATAACCGATTCCACGCTGAAAACGGGGGATTTCGGGAGCATATTTTCAAATGCGGAAATCCTTTTCTCAATTCCATTTACAAAAGGGAATATTCTCATTGGTACAGATGAAAATCGTTTATACACATTTGACGGAAGCAGGTTCGAATTATTTAAAATCAGGGATCAAAAGTACCTGGATGAAAGTGTTCTGTCAGACGGTATAGAAATTGATTCCACAACAGTCGCACTATCGACCCTCATGGGCGGCTGTATGATAATTAATAAAATTACCGGAAAAACAGTCCATATTATTAATATCCGCAACGGATTACCGGATGATGAAATATATTCAATTGGGAAAGATTTTAATAACGGCATCTGGTTGTCACATGGTTATGGACTGAGCAGGATAGATACGAGGATTCCTGTGATGAACTATAATTCTTACCCGGGCATCCAGGGTACGATTGTAAATGCGGCATTCCTGGACGATCAATTATATGCGAGCACCACCGAGGGCATCTTTTTCCTCGAAGAAAAGAGGGATTATGTCACCAGGGAAGTAATTATTAAAGTCAAACCTGAGACTGAAGAAGAGCCAAACGCCGAAGTTGAGAAAGCTAAAATCACTGCAGTAGATGTTGTTTCTGAAGAAAAAGAGCCCCAGCTTTCAAAAAGGGAAATCAGAAAACTGAGAAGACAACTTAATAAAGAATTATCCGGGACTGAAGAGAAAAAAGATACAAAATTAACAATAGTAAAAAAAGGATCAGGAGAAGAAGAGACTGCAACTGAGGAAGAAGCAGCTGAAGAGGAACAGGTTACTGGCATAGAGACACAGAAAGAAAAATCGGTATTTCAGAAAGAACAAGCGGCAGAAGGAAAGCTGCCGAAGCAGGGGAAACCGGTTGAGCCCGGGAAACGCACTTTGCTTTCACTTATAAAGGAAAGTTTTAAGAGACCTCAGAGTAAAGAGGATTTAACTGAGGTCCGTCAGGAAACCATTTATCGCAAGCAAAGGATTTATTCTCTCCAGTCTATAAGTCATGAATTCGTTAAAATACCCGGATTAAACAGAAAAACCGATATTCTGATAAATTTCGATGACAGAATACTTGCAGGCGGAACAGCAGGTTTTTATGAAATAATAGACAGGAAGGCCGTTCCGGTATTTCCAGCATGGAGGGTTGAATTTATTGAAGTATCCAAAATGCCGGGAAGGATATTTGTAGGAACTGAAAACTCGGTTTACCTGTTAGAACTTAAAGATGGAAAATGGAGTATTATCCATGAATTCAGGGAAATTCCGGTTCCTGTGTTTTCTGTTTGTGAAGATTCTCCTGGAAATATATGGTTAGGCGGAGATAATGTGGTTCATAATTTAAGGGCTATAGATAACTCGATTAAATTAATGAAATCCTATTCTTTTGCCGGAGAGGTTTACAACCCCGTATATGCCAGATACATAAATGATACTGTGTTCTTTTTCCTTTCTTCTGATATATATAAATTCTCAGACGGATCAGTGCTACGGGAATTAACCGGGCAGGATTCTCTTGAGTTTGCGCCTGAATATTATTTTTCTGACAAGGGGATAGCCTGGATCAAAAATATCTCAAATTGGTCAGGTTTTTATGATCCTGATACATATGATCCCCTTTTAAGCGTATATCTTAACCTCTATCAGCATATCCGGAATATAATTTTTGATGATGAAGGGAATCTTTGGATTATAGATGAGAGCGGGCGCCTTGATAAAATCGTTGCAGCAAAAATACCGGGATATGACTATGATTTTTCGCTATTCCTGAATTCAGTTTCAGATCAAAAAAATGAATTTTATAATCTGCAGGATCTTTCTTTCAGTTATGAAGACCGTTCAATTGTATTTAAAGTTTCGGCGCCCTTTTATCCTGTACCGCAATCCTCACAATATCAATATTATATCGAAGGAATTGGATTAAATTGGAGTCAATGGACGACTGAATCAGATTTTTCCTTTCAATTATTACCTCCCGGCAAATATAACATGCATGTCCGGGCTCATGATATCCTGGGTAAACTTAGTAATGAATCTGTAATCAATTTTGTAATAAGTCCCCCTTTCTGGTTATCATGGTGGTTCCTGAGCCTGTGCGGACTGCTTCTTGCCAGCCTGGTATTCCTGATTATACGGATCAGAACCATGAAATTACAGAAGGATAAAAGTATCCTGGAACAAAAAGTATTGGAAAGAACCGCCCTGATTAAAAGACAGAAAGATGAGATTGAGATCCAGAAACAGGAGATAATGGATAGTATTTTATATGCGCAGAGAATTCAGAAAGCCGTACTACCATCTTCTGAAGAAATTCAGAAAATACTTCCCGAGAATTTCATTCTGTTTCTTCCTCGTGATATTGTAAGCGGTGACTTTTACTGGATTACCCAGAAGGATGATTATTCAATATTTGCTGCAGTTGACTGCACCGGACATGGGGTCCCTGGAGCTTTTATGAGTATGCTTGGTGTATCCTTTCTGAATGAAATTGCAAATGAATCCCATGCATTGAAAGCGAACCTGATCCTGAATCAGTTGCGTACGCTGGTGAAGACCACACTGTCTCAGTCTTATGATGCCGAGACAAAAGATGGTATGGACATAGCCCTGTGCATCCTGAATAAAAAGACAAACGAACTTCAGTATTCAGGTGCTTTTAATTCGCTCTACCTCATTAGGAATAATAGTTTACAGGAAATCAAAGGTGACAGGATGCCAATTGGTATTTATCATTATGTTGAAACCGATTTTACCAATAATGAGATCCAGCTTCAAAAGGATGATTGCCTGTATTTATCTTCCGATGGTTATGTAGACCAGTTTGGGGGAATCAGCGGTAAAAAGCTTTTAACCAAAAATCTTAAAGAAATATTACTGAGAATTTATTCCGAACCAATGCACAGGCAGAAGGAGATCCTTAATGAAACTCTTCGACAATGGAAAGGAGATTATAAACAGGTTGATGATATCCTCATTATAGGCCTGCGAATTTAGATTTTGTAAAACTCCTGATTATCTTTATCTTTGCAAAGTAAACTCCACTCTTACATTGTGCAAGAGAATTTGGGTTATATAGAAGAGGCGAGAGCCCAGGCTCCGTGAACCTCTAGCAACCCATCCCGCTTAGGGGTGAAGGTGCTAATACCTGGCCCGGAAAGGGAATTATAATTTGAACATCTTGAAATTTTAGATTTTACGAGCTAAACTAATAATGACAACCAGGCAGGTTTCCGGATTGAACCTGTCTGTATCGATACAGAAGTATATGAAAGAGAAGCTTGAAATATTATATCAGGAACTTAAACGGCGTATTATTGTGCTGGATGGCGCAATGGGATCCATGATACAGGAGTTTCAACTTACCGAATCAGACTTCAGGGGAAACAGGTTCAGGGATTTTCCATACGATATTAATGGCAACCTCGATGTTCTTTCCCTTACCCGGCCCGATATAATTAACACCATACATGAAAAGTATCTTGAAGCCGGGGCAGATATAATTGAGACAAACACATTCAGTGCAAACAGGATTTCTCAAAGTGATTATCACTTTGAAGAATTTGTTTATGAAATGAACCACGCTGCAGCCAAACTGGCAAGAGATGCAGCAGACAGGTTTACCCGGGCTGATCCCTCAAAGCCAAGATTCGTTGCAGGTTCCATTGGTCCAACTAACAAGACAGCTTCCATGTCACCTGATGTCAATAATCCCGGATTCAGATCTGTGACTTTTGACGATCTGGTTGAAGCATATTTTGAACAGGCCAAAGGGCTGGTTGACGGAGGAGTGGATCTGTTGGCTGTTGAAACTATTTTTGATACCCTTAACGCGAAAGCAGCATTGTTTGCTATTGAAAAACTGAATTCTGAAAAAGGCATCAAGATACCGTTGATCGTTTCAGGGACAATTACCGATGCAAGCGGAAGAACACTTTCAGGGCAAACTCTGCAGGCTTTCCTTCATTCAATTGATCACGCCAACATTCTTGCCATTGGACTTAATTGCAGTCTGGGAGCAAAAGAAATGCGTCCATTCCTTGAAGAGCTTTCAGGAAAAACTCACCATTATGTGAGCGTATATCCCAATGCCGGATTACCGAACCAGTTTGGCGAGTACGACCAGGGGCCTGAAGAGATGGGAATCTATATTAAGGATTTTCTGGATAACGGTTTTGTAAATATCATCGGAGGCTGCTGTGGAACAACTCCTGCACATATAAGCCGTCTTTGCGAACTTGCATCGGCTGCAAAAATCCGCATACCTCCGCAAATACCAAAAGAACTAAGGCTGAGCGGGCTTGAACCACTTACAGTATTCAAGGGCAGTAACTTCATAAATATAGGTGAGAGAACAAACGTCAGCGGTTCGAAAAAATTCGCAAGGTTAATACGTGAAGGTAAGTATGAGGAGGCGTTATCAGTTGCCCGGGACCAGGTGGAAGGGGGCGCACAGATCATCGATGT
>JBGPAO010000022.1:0-18620 GCA_041480755.1 Bacteroidia bacterium | reverse complement strand
GGTAGTGCCTGCCGTTTTAACATGGATACCCATATCATATTTCTGGATAAGTTCACCCATAATCGGGTAAAGAGCGAATTTGTCACTTCCTGAATGTACGCTTAGTTTCAGATTGTCAGGCAAACCAAAAACTTTTATAGCATAGCTGATTACCTGAAGATCCTGTTCGAATTCTTTCCTGAACTTAACAAGGTCTCCTTTATAATCAACTCCTTTGTTAAAACGTCCCGTAAACTTGGGAGCGATTGTTTGCACAGGGATCTTTCTTGCAGCGAGAGCTTCCAGGATAAAAAATAATTCTGAAGGGGTCTGAGGCTCCATGACTTCATCCATAGAAACTTCTGGAACAAATTCCCTGTCTTCTGTTTTTTTTGCAATATACCGATAGATTTTTCCTGCCTCCTCGATTGCAGACAGGAATTTCTTTGCGAAAGATGTCAGAACTTCTTCATCTATGTTGAGCGGTTCATCTATTCCGGGGATATTAAGTTTGCCAAGGAATTTCCTGTTTTGCTCAACATATTCTTCAATGTCTTCATCAACCGAAGCCTTACCAATATAATCTGCCACATCGATAGTGAAAAAATCACAATGTCCTATGAATTTATCAACATTAATAAGGTTAATATGATCAGCGTCCACAAAATAAGGCAGGTTCCATTTCAAAGATGCAACAGCTTCATCTGCTTCCTTACGGGTTTGCTGAGGAGTAGATTTTACAATCATATGTTCACGATTCGACTTGTTCCATACAGGAATTATTTCTATTCCTGCTTTCCTCGCCCTGATGAGTGCTTCAAGCTGTGCTTTGCCCTGATGATTAAACCGGTCACCAATACCGAATGAATATTTTCCTAATTTCATAATGGGCTTTTATTAAATTCCAGGATCAATAATGTCAAAAATAACTATTTTTAACAATCCTCCCTCTGAGTAAAGTAAATAAGCAAATATTGCTGATATTTTCATAAAGATTAATTTTACCTCGAAAGAAACCTAAACTTATCAGAATAACATGAATAATATAACCTTTACCGATCTTAAAGACAAAGTTTGCGTCCTCACGGGGGGAGCAGGAGTTATAGGCAGTTCAATTGCGGATGCCCTTATTTCCTCAGGTGTCAAAACGGTCATTCTGGATATTAACCTCGAATTTGCAGAGAAAGTTGCCAGAACTGCTAACAAAAAGTATAAAGCTGATTCAATAGGGGTGCAGGCGGATGTACTAAACCTTGAATCATTGAATAACGCAAAAAAACTCATTAATGAAAGGTTTGGCAAAATCGATTTCCTGATAAATGGTGCAGGAGGGAATTCCCCCAGAGCCACAACCCAGGTTGAGGTCATGGATAAAAACGTCCCTGTAGAATTTGAGAAAACCTTTTTTGGATTGGATATCAGCGGATTTGACTGGGTATTTAACCTGAATTTTAAAGGAACAGTTCTTCCATCAATGGTATTTGCACGTGATATGATTGAAAAAGGACAGGGAGCAATATTGAATATATCATCCATGAACTCTTTCCGTCCATTGACCAAAATCCCGGCATATTCTGCGGCAAAAGCTTCTGTCAACAATTTTACACAATGGCTGGCCGTTCATTTAGCTAAAACGGGTATCAGGGTAAATGCTATAGCTCCCGGATTTTTTCTGACTAATCAAAACAGGTTTCTGCTTATCGATGAGAAAACAGGACAATCCACAGCAAGAGGTAGAAAAATTATAAATAGCACCCCTATGGGAAGATATGGAAGGACGGAAGAGTTGCAGGGAATCGTTTTATTTTTGCTCTCGGATATCTCAGCATTTATTACAGGGGTGATAATTCCTGTAGACGGAGGGTACAGTGCTTACGGGGGAGTCTAGGGGAATTAGAAATGACTAAAATTTGAAATTTGGAATGAATATAATTAAAAACCACAATACTACGGCACCACAGTACTAATTAACCATTGAAGCACAACTGAAACCATGATATACTATCAAAAAGGATCTGAGACATCAGTTTTGACGGAGAAGGATTTGAAAGAGGGTTTTGTAACAACTCTGGAAAAATGGGGATACGCGAATAAAGTGCTTGCCCTGCCGCCGGATTATACCCGTTATCATAGCTTTGCCGGCAGTCTTACCTGTATTGCCGATGAATACCTGGGTGACAGGCTGACTGATATTATGCCTGCAATTGGCACTCATAAGCCCATGACGGAGGAAGAAATAAATTCAATGTATCCTTGTATAAACAGGTCAAAGTTCCGCATACATAACTGGCGTAAGGATATTGTCACATTAGGTGAAGTACCCGCTGAATACCTGTATAAAATTTCAGATGGAAGGGTAGATTATAAATGGCCTGCTCAGGTTAATAAATTGGTGGTCAATGGAGGTTATGACTTAATTCTGTCAATTGGTCAGGTAGTCCCGCATGAAGTTGTTGGGATGGCTAATTATAATAAGAATATTTTTGTTGGTACAGGTGGGTGTGAAGGTATTAACAAAAGTCATTTCCTTGGTGCTGCCTGGGGAATGGAACGAATGATGGGGAGGGCAGATACTCCTGTCAGAAAAGTGCTTAATTATGCATCAACACATTTTGCTAATGACATTCCGATTGTATATCTCCTTACTGTTGTAGCATTGGACAACAATGGTAAGCCTGAAATTCGTGGTTTATTCATTGGTGATGATGAAGAATGTTTTCTGAAAGCCTGCGAACTAAGCCTGAAAGTGAATTTCAACCTGTTTGAAAAGCCCTTAAATAAAGTAATTGTTTACCTGGATCCGGGTGAGTTCAAGAGTACCTGGCTGGGAAATAAAAGCATATACAGGACAAGAATGGCCATTGCTGATGGAGGTGAACTGGTGGTCCTGGCTCCGGGAGTGAAAGAATTTGGTGAAGATAAAGAAATTGACAGGCTTATCAGGAAATATGGATATGCTGGTACACCCAGGGTTCTGGAATTAATAAAGGAAAATGAAGATCTCAGGTCCAACCTGAGTGCTGCTGCCCACCTTATTCACGGTTCCACTGAAAACCGGTTCAGCGTTACTTATTGTCCAGGATCACTCTCTCGTAGACAAATAGAAAGTGTAAATTTTAAATTTGCTGACATCAAAACGATGTCAAAAAAGTTTAATCCCGACCTGTTAAAAGATGGATTTAATAAACTGGATGATGGAGAGGAGATATTTTATATCTCTAATCCGGCGTTAGGATTGTGGGCTTCTAAAGATAGGTTCAAATAAGCAAGGTGCTAAAGAAAATAAAAATAGTCGCCGATAATAAAATCCCTTTCCTGAACGGAGTCCTTGAACCATATGCAAACATGGTCTATCTCCCGGGCAAAGAAATCACAAGCTATCACATAAAAGATGCAAATGCCCTGATTATAAGGACCAGGACAAAGTGTAATAAAGATCTGCTTGAAGGTTCGAAGGTCAGGTTTATTGCCACTGCCACTATTGGATCTGACCATATTGATACCGGATATTGTGAATCCATGAATATTAAATGGCAGAATGCCCCAGGATGCAATTCTTCATCTGTTGAACAATACGTGCTTTCATCCTTATTTGCATTATCCGCAAAAAAGAATTTCCGGCTGGCTGGAAGTACTATCGGAATTGTCGGGGCAGGACATGTTGGGACAAAAATAGAAAGGATCGCAAAACTTCTGGGAATGAATATTCTGCTGAATGATCCCCCAAGGAAGAGGAAGGAAGGTGGTTCGAAATTTGTCCTTCTTGAGCGCATAAAGTATGAAGCAGATATAATTACTGTTCATGTTCCGCTTACTAAAGCAGGACAGGATAAGACATACCATATGGTTGAAAAACAATTTCTGGACGATTTTAGTAAAAGGGTCCATTTTATAAATACTTCCAGGGGTGAAGTTGTTGATGAAAAAGCCCTTAAGAACGCAATTGCTTCCGGCAGGCTGGATTCAACCGTTCTTGATGTATGGGAGAATGAACCGTTAATTGATAGAGAACTCCTGGAAAAGGTTGATATTGCTACTCCTCATATCGCAGGATATTCAGTGGATGGAAAGGCAAATGGAACTAAAATGAGTATAAGGTCATTAAGCAGGTTTTTTGATCTTGGGCTGGATAACTGGTCAGCCGATTCGTTGCCAGAACCACCGGATAGTAAGATCATTTTAAATGCGGCCGGAAAAGATAAAGAGTCAGTTATGTCTGAGGCAGTTTTAAGAACATACAATGTTCTTGATGATGATGCAAATTTCAGGAAATCAATTGGTTCATTTGAACAATTGCGTGAATGCTATCATCCGAGGAGGGAATTCGGAGCTTATTCAATTCATTTGTTGAATGATAAGAATAAGATCAGTGCTTCATTAACTGACCTGGGATTTATCGTTAATTAATTTACTGGATTAATATCTTTATAACCTCAAATCAAATTAAGAAAATTTCATGAAAAAAATTGCAGATATCGGCTTAATCGGCCTTGCTGTTATGGGAGAGAATCTTGTATTGAACATGGAAAGCAAAGGATATACTGTTGCTGTTTTTAACCGGACAGTTGAAAAAGTTGATAGATTCATTTCAGGCAGGGGAGCTGGCAAGAATTTTATCGGTACTCATTCCATCGAAGAACTTGTCAGCAGTCTGAAAAAACCAAGAAAAATTATGATGCTTGTTAAAGCAGGAAAACCTGTAGATGATTTTATTGAAATGCTTATTCCCCATCTGGCTCCAGGAGACATTATTATTGACGGTGGAAATTCGCATTTCCCCGATACAAACAGGAGAACACAATATGTTGAAAGTAAGGGATTATTATATATCGGGACGGGTGTTTCAGGCGGGGAGGAGGGTGCGTTAAGAGGTCCATCAATAATGCCCGGTGGATCCAATGCTGCGTGGAATCATTTAAAACCAATTTTCCAGGCTATTGCCGCCAAAGTTGAAGATGGCTCTCCATGCTGTGAATGGGTCGGGGAAAGCGGGGCAGGACATTTTGTTAAAATGGTTCACAATGGTATTGAATATGGTGATATGCAGCTTATCTGTGAAGTTTACCATTTAATGAAAGATCTTCTGGGGCTTACAAATGATCAGATGAATAAAGTATTTGCAGAATGGAATCAGGGAGAACTGGAAAGTTACCTGGTCGAAATAACCAGGGATATACTTCATTACAGGGAAAATGGAGGATACCTGGTTGATAAGATCCTGGATACAGCTGGTCAGAAAGGTACTGGAAAATGGACAGTAATTTCAGCTCTTGATGCCGGTGTTCCGTTAACATTAATTGCAGAAGCAGTTTTTTCCCGCTCACTCAGCGCACAAAAGTCTGACCGTGTTGAAGCATCTAAACATCTTACCGGGCCGGTACCATCGTTTTCCGGTGACAAAAAATCATTCCTTGATGATCTGAAGGATGCATTATATGCTTCAAAGATAGTATCCTACGCACAGGGATATGTCCTGATGAAAACTGCTGCCACAGAATTTGGCTGGAAACTGAATTATGGCGGAATAGCTCTTATGTGGAGAGGAGGATGTATAATACGGTCTGCATTCCTGGGAAACATCAAACAGGCTTATGATAAGAATCCGGACCTGTCTAACCTTTTGCTTGATCCTTTCTTTAACCAGAAGTTAAAAAATGCCCAGTCAGGATGGAGAAGAGTTACTTCTGCTGCCATTATGAACGGGATACCGGTTCCTGCCATGACATCGGCGTTAAATTATTATGACGGGTTCCGTTCATCAATGCTTCCGGCAAATCTTTTGCAGGCACAGAGAGATTACTTTGGAGCACATACATATGAACGCGTAGATAAGCCAAGAGGGGAATTTTTCCATACGAACTGGACCGGAAGGGGAGGAGATACCGCTTCAACAACTTATAATTTTTAAATGAATTATCTTTAACATTAACCGGGAGAATAATTTATGACATCTCGTGAACGCATTAAGAAGTCTTTGATCCATCAGGCTCCGGACAGGATACCCCTGGACCTTGGATCGACTGCTGTCACAGGTATACATGTGATGGTGGTAGAGAAGCTAAGGGATTATTTTGGTTTTGAGAAACGTCCGGTAAAAGTTCCTGAACCATATCAGATGCTGGGGGAAGTGGATGATGAACTGCGGGATGCCCTCCAGATTGATACTGTGGGATTAATAGGAAGAAAAAACATGTTCGGGATTGAAAACAAGGATTGGAAGGAGTTTAAAACTTTCTGGGGCCAGGTGGTGATGCTGCCAGGCCAGTTCAATACGAAACTGGATAAAAATGGCGACCTTCTGGTTTTTCCTGAGGGTGATATGTCAGTCCCGCCTAGCGGGAGAATGCCAAAAGCAAGCTATTTCTTTGATGCCATTAACCGGCAACCTGAGCTTGATGAATCCAAACTTGATGTCAGGGATAATCTTGAGGAATTCAGTGAAATAAGTGATGAGAATCTTGACTATTGGGGAAGGGAAGCAAATCGTATAAAAAAAACCGGAAGATCAGTTGTCGCATCATTTGGTGGCACTGCTATTGGTGATATAGCACTGGTACCTGCTGTACAGCTAAAACATCCAAAAGGCATAAGGGATATTACGGAATGGTACCTTTCTACAGTTATGCGAACGGATTATTTGCACCAGATTTTTGAAAAACAAACTGATATAGCACTTTCCAATCTTTCAAAAATTCACAAAGTTACCGGCGATTCCGTAGATGTGGTATTTACCTGCGGCGCTGATTTTGGTACGCAGGATACCCAATTCTGTTCCCGTGAAAATTTCAGGGAGCTTCATTTTCCGTATTACAAAAAGATAAATAATTGGATTCACCAGAATACAAGCTGGAAATCTTTTAAACATTCCTGCGGAGCAGTAGAACCATTGATGCAGTTATTTATTGATTCCGGATTTGACATAATTAATCCTGTCCAAATCAATGCCAGGGGTATGGATCCTTTAAAATTAAAGGAGAAATATGGAAGGGATCTGGTCTTTTGGGGAGGCGGAGTCGACACCCAGAAAGTTCTTTCTTTTGGCACTGAAAAAGAGGTTGAAGAACAGGTGTTGAGAATGTGTGAAATTTTTTCTGTCGATGGAGGATTTGTTTTTAATACAGTTCATAATATACAAGCTACAACACCTTTGGAAAATGTAATAGCGATGATTAATGGACTGAGGAAATTCCAGGGATTGAGCCGGATTTAAATTTAAAAAATATTACAATGAAAAACCTGTTAAAACTATTACTGTTTTCATTCATTATTTTGGGATTTGCTACGGCTACATATGCCAATGTCAGGTTGCCGCAGATCCTTTCAGATAATATGGTTCTTCAAAGGAATACCGAATTCAGGATTTGGGGTTGGGCTGATAAAGGTGAAAAAATTACCGTTAGTTTTAATGAGATTAAGCGTACAGCAAAAACAGGAAAAGAAGGTAAATGGATGGTTATCTTCCCGGCTATGAAGGAGGGGGGGCCGTATACTATAATAATAAAAGGGAAGAATGAGATTAAACTTACAAATATCATGCTTGGAGACGTCTGGGTGTGTTCCGGTCAATCCAACATGGAATGGCCTTTATCATTGACAAATAAAGCAGAGGAAGAAATAGCTTCGGCTAATTATCCTGATATACGTCTCTTCCAGTGTCCCCATAATGTCCAGTTTGCACCGGTGGAGGATGTGACACGTGGCGGATGGAAGGTATGTACTTCTGAAACCGTTTCAAACTTTTCTGCCGTTGGTTATTTGTTCGGACGCCATGTTTATCAGGATATTAATGTGCCGATAGGTCTGCTGTGGACTGCCTGGGGAGGGACGGTCGCGGAAACATGGATCAGTACGGAGTCGATCAGCCAGATGAGAGATTTTGACGGGAGTCTCCAGGAAATGAGAAAATATGATCCGGAAAAGGTTGTGGCCAGAAGAAAAGCGCAGATTGATAGCATTATGAAAACATTCGGTACTGATGAAAAAGGATTAATTGGTGAAAAAGCCGTCTGGGCGCAACCAGGCCTTGATGTAAGTAACTGGAAGAGCATGAAATTACCTGTACTCTGGGAAAGTGCCGGATTATATGGCGTTGACGGTATTGTATGGTTCAGGAAGGAGTTTGAATTACCTGAAGAAATTGCATCAAAGGGCATTATTTTGAATCTTGGCCCAATCGATGATAGTGATATAACCTGGGTAAACGGAAAAAAAATAGGTGAAACGATTAATAAATACAGTGAGGAAAGGATATATAAGGTACCGCCTGAAGTACTGAAGCCGGGGACAAATCTGATAACCGTCAGAGTTGAAGATACGGGCGGAGGCGGCGGTCTTTATGGCAAACCTGATCAAATGAAAATTGTATCAGGCAATTTCAGCCTGTCACTGGCCGGGCAGTGGAAATTAAGGTTCAGCAGTTCAGAAATAAAAGTTGATATGACAAGTTTTGTTGGACCAAACAGCTTCCCGACATTGCTGTATAATGGTATGATACATCCATTTCTTAATTTTCCGGTAAAAGGAGCTATCTGGTATCAGGGTGAATCCAACGCAGGGAGGGCGTATCAATACAGGACGCTGTTTCCTCTTTTAATAAATGACTGGAGAACCAGATGGAATAATCCTGAAATGACATTTTTATTTGTTCAGCTTGCAAATTATATGAAACCCCCTGTTGAACCTGAAGAGAGCGATTGGGCAGAACTCCGTGAAGCTCAATTAATGACACTTAAACTTCCTGCAACTGGAATGGCTGTTATTATAGATATTGGTGAGGCGGATAACATTCATCCGACAAATAAACAGGATGTTGGAAAAAGACTGGCACTTGCCGCTCTTAAAATTGCTTATGGTAAAGATATTGTCTATTCAGGACCGATTTATAAATCTATGATAGTTTCAGGAAATAAAATTATTGTTGACTTTGATAATACCGGGTCCGGACTTAATTGTCATGACCGCTATGGTTATGTAAAAGGATTTTCAATTGCCGGGAGCGACCGGAAATTTCATTGGGCAAAAGCCTATATTGAAAATAATAAAGTAGTGGTTTACTGCGATAAGGTGAATAATCCGGTTGCAATAAGATATGGCTGGGCAAATAATCCTGATGATGTAAATCTTTATAATAATGAGGGTTTGCCTGCATCCCCTTTCAGAACTGATGAATGGCCTGGTATTACAGTGAACAATAAATAAAATAAAAAAAGCCGGCTCATGGTGAGACGGCTTTTTTTATTTGAATTTTCATGATTAGCCGTTAAATCCTACCTTCCTGTTGTAATCGGTATGTGTTCTTATGTAAAAGGCTTTGTATTTCAGGTAATGGTTGCCTTTTTCATATTCCCAGTATGCATTATGAGCTTTGTAAATCTTGCCGATACATGCTTCAAAAATCATCATTGGATGTACATTGCATACCTGTGCAGCTTCAAGGATAGAATCAAATCTGACACTCCTGTCAGCAAAATGTCCTATTACCGGAAGATGATATTTCCTTTGAGAATATTTCTGTCTTAGTACTTCCTTTACAAGAACAGCATCTTTTTTCATAAGTCAAATATTTATGTGTGAATTTATGAAAATATAAAACAATAACAAAATTAATAAAATTACTCCTATCGGGATATTCCAATTATTAACAGGATTTGTTATTTTTAAGTAATTTTGTCCGAACAAATTCATTAAAACCTCTAAATGGCAAAAGAAAATACCTTCAAGATCTGGATGGCGCAGGTTCGTGCTAACTTTCTGTTACTTGCAGTTTTCCTTGTCGGTATTGGACTGGCTTTTTCTTTAAAATATCCTCCTAAGAGTGGTTCTTATTTTAACGTTATTCATGCAATTTTAATTGCAATTGGAGTAGTTCTTTCACACATCTCAGTAAACCTGTTTAATGAATATTCTGATTTTAAAACTAAAATTGATTACTTTACCAGTAAAACTCCATTCACTGGAGGAAGCGGGATGATGACTTCCGGGAAAACCAGACCCGAAAATGTACGGCTGGTAGGTATATCGACAATTTTTATTGCTGCATTGATAGGAATTTACTTCTCATTTGTGTCTCATTGGATCATTTTTGTTATTTCAGTGATTGGTGGATTTTCAGTAATTTTCTATACAAACTTCCTTGCGAAAAATGTCCTTGGAGAGCTGTTTGCCGGATTATCCCTTGGTACTTTAGTTGTATTAGGCACATATATCTCTATGACTGCGACTCCGGGTACTCCTTTAAAACAGCTGTTACCTGCTGAAGTAATCTGGATATCAATACCGCCCGGTATACTTACATCGCTTTTACTTTTAATTAATCAGTTTCCGGATGTGGAAGCTGATAAAAAGGGTGGACGCAGACATCTGGTAATAAGATACGGGATCAAACGTGCTTCATATATATATACCTTCGGAATGTTCGTTACATTCGCTATTATAGTCCTGATGCCTATAATTGGTATTTCTTCCCCGTGGATTTATATTGCTCTGTTACCTTTACCGCTTGCTGTAAAAGCCTGCCTGACCGCAATACGCCATGGAGATGATTTCAAAAAAATGGTTCCGGCACTGGGAAGCAATGTAATGACTGTTCTGGGGACAGATCTGCTGTTAGCAATCTCTGTATTTATTGATGTAATTCAATAAAATTTTTCAGGTTCATTAAGTCTTCTGGAATGTCACGATAAAATTTGCTCCTTTTCCCGGTTCACTTTCACACCATACCCTTCCATCCATAAGATCTATATATCTCTTTACAATTGATAATCCAAGTCCTATAGATTTTTCTCCTGCAGTAGGCTGAGTTGAAAGATGCTGAAAAGGCTTGAAAAGCTTTTTAATATCATCTGCATTTAATCCTGGTCCCTCATCAGTGAAACTGACACGGATCTCACCATTTTGTTCTTCAAGTCTGGTCCATACTTTTTTACTGGTAGGAGAAAATTTGATAGCATTCGACAGAAGGTTTTCAAAAACCTGTATAAGGTAATTCCTGTCAGCAATGCCATAAATTTTTTTGCTTTCGAGATAGAGTTTAATTCTTTTGCTTGCTGCAGCAGGTTTGAAATTATTTATAACCTCCTGAAGTACCATTTCGAAATCCATTTTTTCACAATTAAGGTTGATCTTCTTTTGCTCAATCATACGGATGTCAAGTATTTTAGCAATCATGTCATTCATCCTGTTAAGGGTGCCAACCAGGAAGCTCACATTAGCTTTATCATCTTCCTTAAGATTATTAAAATTGCTTTCCAGGTTTGAAGCAATACTTAAACTGCTGGCCAAAGGATTTCTCAGATCATGTGCAAGTATGCCAATCAGGTTATTCTTTTCATTGTTCAGTTCGATGAGTTCCTCATTAGCTTTCTCAATTTCAAGCTTTTTATTACTGATTTCCTCATTGGCTATTATCAGATTGTCAGCTTGTTCCTGTATTTTCTTATAAGCAGATGTATTCTCGAGTGCAATTTTTGTATATACTGCAAGGTTTCTGAGAATGCTCAGATGGTATTCTGAATAAGCATTTCTTTGAAAACTCTGGACAGTAATTACGCCGATAACTTTTCTATCCTGGATAAGCGGCAGATAAATAATTGATAACGCATTCCCGGATTCTCCGGGAGGTGTAATTGCAGGAAGGTATTTTATAAATTCTTTTTCAAAATCATTAATAAACACTTCTTTTTTATGATTTACACAATAAACCGAAAGCCGCAGGTTATCATTTAGTGAAAATCTTAAAAAATCAATAGTTTCGTCCTTTTCTTTAACTCCATAAAAATCGATTGAATGAGTAGTTTCATTTATAATTCCGATACCAAATACAGTTGCATCCATCAGTTCATTTATCGCTTCATAAGCGGCATCTACAATTTTTTCGACAGTAAGCTGGGATGTGATGATTTTGCCTATCTCTGAGAGACGCTCCAGGTTATTATAGGATTTTTGTAAGTTGTCGGCCTGAGCAAGTATCTCTTCCTTTTGCTGTTCGAGTAATTGATTTTTGTTAACAACTTCCAGGGTTTTTTCGCGGACGAGTTCTTCAAGTTCCTCTTTTTTTGCCTTGATAATCCGAACCCTGAGCTGTACGACAATAATAAATATAATAAGGGCTAAAACACTTGCGATAATGCTGAACCATGTCGATTTCCACCATGGCGCCATTATCTTAAAAGCAAATTTAGCGGAATCAGAGCTCCAGACACCATCATTGTTCATTGCTCTTACCTGAAAAACATAATCTCCAGGGGGTATTTCAGGATAAACAGCCTCAGTTTTGCTGGTCACGGGTGACCATTCCTTGTCGAGCCCGTCAAGTTTCCACTGGTACTTAACTTTTTCTGGAGCCATGAAGCTCAATGCTTCGAATACAAAAGACAAATGGTTGCTGTCAAAAGGAAAAACCAGATTTTCAGGAATATTATTCCATGCCTGAATACCTGACCGGAAATCATCAAAGGAAGTATTCCTCCAATCCACTTCTCTGAAAAACAATTTAACTTCTGTAATTTGAATAATTGGTATAGTCAGGTTTGGTTCAATAATTTTCGGATCATATTTCATAGCTCCTTTCACAGTGCCAAACCACAGGATTCCATCTCTGTCAACAAGATTAGCGGCACCATTATTTTCAATACCGGTAAATCCATCCTGAATTCCAAAATGTTTGATTCCGGATATTTTGCCGACACTGTCGAGGCTAATCTTTTCTACCCCGTTCTGGGTACCTGCCCAGATATTGGCTTCCTGATCAGTGAGAACCGAATAAATAATGTCTGATGTCAGGCCCTCCCCGGTTGTGAGATAACTGAATTGGCCATTATCAAGAATATTGATCCCGCCTGAAAATGTCGCTATCCAGTAACGTCCAATGAGATCCTGGGTAACTTGAAGTATAATAGTACTGTTCAATCCATTTTCAGTAGTATATGTAATTATGTCGCCGTTGCTGTATCTGGAAATGCCGTTGTTTGTACAGATCCAAATACTGCCGCCTTTGTCTTTAAAAAGACTATGGACCTGATTGCTTCGCAAGCTTCCGTTTTCAATGCTGAATTGCTTCTTATTCCCGTTATTTATTCTGAATACGCCATTTCCCTGTGTGGCCAGCCAGAGTGTCTTCCCGTCTATCACTGCATTTGTGAATTGTAATTGATACGTAAAACCGAATTGCTGGTTGGCAGGGTAGAGGTTGTTTCTGTCGTAAATATAGAGTCCGTTAAAAGTGAGAATAAGCAGACTCTTATCATCAAGCTCTATAATATCCCTTACATTAACCAGACCGGGGAATTGTCCCTTTGAAAAAGAGGTAAACCTGTTCCCATCATATTTTACTATTCCTGCACTGGAAAGTCCAAACCAGTAATTTCCTTCCGAATCCTTAAAAATAGTTCTGACGACATCTCCATTAATAATGCTCTCAAAGCTGAACGCAATAAAGTTGTTCCTTTTGTACTGAATGATTCCACCGCCCTGGGTTCCCATCCAGATATTCCCTTCGTGATCTTCCATGAAATTAAGAACATAATCACTTGTTAGTCCATTCCTTTGATCGAACTGGGTGATTTTCCCTGAAGTTAAATCGATCATGCCAATTCCCGTACCCAGATTACTTACCCACAGTCTGTTTTTTTTGTCCCTGTATATTCCTGTGATTCCTTTCCACCATGAAGCTCCAGGTGTTCTGAACTGTACTAAGCTGTCATTTTTTAAAGTGTAGAGGTCACGACTTGTACGTGAGCGTACCTTCATAATCCATTGAATACCCAGGGTATCATAAAAAGCGGGGACTATGATTCCATCCCTCAACTCACTGAATTCATTAATAGATGAATAAATTAGTTTTTTATTCCTTAGTTCATAGAGGCCATTTGAAGTTGAGATGTAAAGCAGGTCCTTCTGTGCAACCGGAAAAGAGGCCAGTATATTATTATTTATGGAAAGCCCTGGGAAATATGAAGAATAATTTGCCAGGCTGTCATTCTCAATTTTCAGTAATCTTCCACCAGACTGCTCATCGAACGAAACAATCCAGATATCACCATCTGAATCTTCATGAAAGACATTGTATGTTCTAAGGAATGGCAATGTGCCTTCAGTATAATTCCTGAATGAAACTCCATCATAAACTGTGACTGCATTAGAAGTTCCAATCCAGATATTCCCTTTGGAATCCTCGAAAAGTGCCCATACCATATTGCTTAAAAGGCCGTCCCTGATGGTATAGTTCTTAAAACTTATGCCATTAAAACGCGATAATCCGCCTCCATTGGTTCCCACCCAGAGATTCTTTCTTGAATCCTGAAGCATTGCGTATACTTCAGTCTGGGGAAGACCCTGCTCAAGTGAATAATTTCTGAAGTCATATTGCTGGCCTGATGCAAAAAAATTGCAAATCAGGTATATGAAGCATATAATAATATTTGCCTTTGAAAACATAGATACAAAATATCCTGGTAAAGTTAGGAACCTGCATTCAATTATTCAATAAAATCCCTGACAAATTGATTGTTCCATAATTTATGGTAATATCCATGCTTTTCAAGAAGTTCACTGTGGGAACCTGATTCTGCAACGGTATTATCATGAAGACATATAATCCGGTCAGAATAAATAAGGCTGTTCAGCCTGTGGGCTATGATAATAACTGTTTTTCCCTGCACTTTGATTGATTGGATCAGTTTACGGATTGTAATCTCAGCATTGGGATCAAGGGAGGAGGTAGCTTCATCCATAATCAGAATGGATGGCTCCCTGTAAAGAGCCCTGGCAATTGCAATTTTTTGCATTTCACCACCTGATAATGTATATCCGCGTTCCCCGATTTTTGTATATAAACCATTTGGCAAAGAATCGATGAACTTAAGGATTCCGACCTGTTCACAAACATGAAGAACTTTTGTAATATCGGTATCCCTGGCATCTGACGCTATATTATCTATGAAATTCCCCGAAAAGAGATCGATGCGTTGTGGCACAATGCCAATAATTTTCCTGAGACTGGACGATTCCACATCCCGGATATCAAAATTGCCGATTCTGATTCTCCCTGACTTTACAGGAAATATTCTCATAAGCAGGGCAGCAATTGTACTTTTTCCGCAACCACTTTCCCCGGCAATCCCTGTTATTTCTCCCCCGTTAATATTAAAACTCATGTTTTTAAGGATTTCGGGTCTGTTACCATATCCAAATACAACCTTTTCGAAATGAATGTCATACATAAAGTCAGCCTGAAGATTTACCATATACTCGCCCTTGTTTTTTTCCTGTTCTATATCAAGTATCTGGAATAACCTGTCTGTTGCTATAAGCGCGTCCTGTATGGTATGGTTCATCATCACCAGGTTTGAGAGGGGACCTAAAAGATAACCGAAAAGTGAATAAAGTAACATTAATTGCCCCGGCGTCACTTCCTGGCTGAAAACAAGGACAGATCCTATCCATAATAATAAAATAGTGGCAAATCCTGCTACAAGATTTGATCCGTTATTTGCAAATATTGAGTTTTTGCCGCTGGTATAAATTGTCGCGAGAAACTGGACAAAGGTCCATTCAGTTTTCTCAAAAGCATATTTTTCCGAGTTAAGAAAACGTATTGTTTGAATATTATTTAAAGATTCTACCAGCTGAGATTCCAGGTCAGCTGATTTTTCCATTACTTCCCTGAGATTTCGCCTGTTAAATCTGTTAAACAACCAGAAAATCAATACAAATAATGGTAGTATGATTAAAAGTAGTGCGGCTATTCTGATAGAAATGAAACAGGCAAGTACAATTGAAACGATGATAGTAAATCCACTTACTATAAGGTCTATCATTGAGCTGCTGATAAAAGACCTGATCTTGACTGCATCATTGATCCTTGAAATTAATTCACCTGTTCTCATAGTATCAAAGAAACGTGCTGGAATCCTTAAAAGATGCCAGTAATATCCCATAATAAGCGTGCCATCAATATACTGTCCGGTCTTAAGCAGAAAAAGACTTTTAATTGTACTGATATATATCCTGAATCCAAGGATAAGAATTACTATTATGCTTAAAAGATGAAGAAGATTTATGTTCTGATCAGGTAAGATATTATCTACTATTTTTTGAACATAGACCGATACTGAGAGTCCCAGGGTGCTGTAAACAGCAGCGCCCAAAAAAGCCTGTACAAACAAACCGGAATGGGGGAGAACAAGCCTGAGGATTCTCTGGGCGGCAGGTATTTTATGGTTGCCAGGTTGAAAATTCGGTCCCGGGGTCATCAGTATAAGGATGCCGGTCCACAAGGGTAAAAAATCTATCCTGTCAGTTTTGTGTAAGGTGCCATCTGCAGGATCCATCAAGACCAGTTTCCTTTTACCCACTTTGTAAATGACAAGGAAATGTAATAGACCGTTTTTTAATTTAGTATGCGCTATCGCAGGTACAGGGATATGCTTAAGATTTTCAGGAGGGCATCTGACTCCCTTTGCAATAAAACCGATTTTTTCTGCCGCCTGTATCAATCCCAGCAGGTTTGTCCCGTCCTTATCAGTAGAGGCGAGTATCCTGAGTTTTGATATGCTGTGTTTCAGACCCCAGTATTCAGCAACGGAAGCCAGGCAGGCGGCCCCGCAATCTGTAATATCATGTTGCCGGATTTTTACAGGCTTTCTCATGCCCGGAATTTACTGTTTGCCAAAAGTCTGTTTCCTTATCGCCGGATTAATCCAGCTGTCCAGCCTGCCTATCAGCAGATGAGCAATAGAACGAGTCGTTATAATGCACCTTGCCTGAAAGGTCATGCCTTTTTTAAGCTGTCCTTTAATACCATTTTTTAAATAAAGAAAATCCTGGTCTGGCATGCACTTAATTCTGAATACTGGTTGATTATCAATTAAAATGAAATCGTCAGGAATATCTTTAATCCTTCCATGAATAGTTCCCCATTCCCTGTAATCGAAAGCATCAATAATGAGAATTACTTCCTGGTCAGATTTAATTAAACCAATGTCATCAGGAGTGATATAAACTTCACCAATCAGAGATGTGTCTGGCGAAATAGTTGCAAGATCCTGTCCGGCATGTATAACTGATCCATTGTAAATCCCTGATAGCTGATCTATGCGTCCTGATACCGGGGCTACAATTTCACATTGACTCAATTCATTTTCAATCCTTGATATTTCTGAATTTGTACGTCCGATTTGATATCTTAGTCTGGATAACTCTACCTGCCACCTGTTCATTGAAGCGCTGATGAGGTAATCAACCTCCTTCTCAAGCTGGGATTGAGCATAATTCAGGTCGTCATATTCCTTATCGCTTATTAGTTTTTCCATGAACAGCATTTTAAGGCGTTCTTTTTCTTTGCGGGCCTTGTCCAATTGTTCCTGAACCTTACACAATTGGTTCATATAACTGCTATATTCAAACCGATACCTGACTGAAATCATTGTCGTGTCATTGCCAGCAAGGAGATTTTTCAGATCAGTGATTTCATTTAAGAGGAGCGAATATTCATATTTATAATATTCAAACTCATCACGGATCTGATTGCATTCAAGAGTAATAAGTAACTGGCCTTTTAAAACAACAGTTCCTTCCCCATAATGGATTTTATCAATCCTGCCGGATAACATTGAGGTAATTTCAGTCTTTTCACAAACTGGCCGGATAATTCCCGGTGCTTTTACTGATATATCAACTTTTATAAAGGGAAGGCTGATTATCAGGCTGAAAATAAAAATCAGGACTGAAATATAAATAAGTCTGCCCCCTTGTGAATTTTCCCATATATAGTAATGATCGACACTACTGAGTTTTGCGAAATCGACAAATGACTCATCCTTTTCTGATCTCATAAGTTTTAGAAAATCATGGCTTTCAGAGTGTCCCAGCTCCTGAAAATAATCAGGCAAACTACCAGTGTAACCAGGAAGACAATAACGCCGATAATGAATTTCCTTGATTTCAAATTATTCCTGACATTTTTTAGAAGTTTCATAATGTATTAATTATCATTTAAAATAGCTGATAAAAAAACAGGTAGAGTCCGGGGATTACGAGAGCCTTTAAAACTTCCTGGCAATCCCCGGGACTCTTTTTACTGGCCGTTTCAGACTGAATTTAAAATAAAATCAAGATTAGCTGCCGTTGTGCCCGTTACTCCTGTACCATTTGCAAAGTATACTCCCATATATCTTAAAAACCTGCCAAGATCATAAGCAAAACTGCCGCCATTAATAATGGAGAGTTCTTCACGATTCATTTCCGTTAATCCGGGATAAAGATTTTCTGTGTTTTTCATGATAGTAGATTTTAAATTAAACAATTAACGAACCTGATTATTGATCCTCACCAGGATCTGATTTCTGGTTGTCCAGTCAGTCCTGCTTTAAAATTGTCCCAGTCAGATATAACTTCCTTTGTAACTGCGACAATAATACCGCCGAGAATGAACCAGAAAATACCGCCGTATATTGCGGTTAATTCATTATTATCGAGTTCACGATAATAACTGAGATTTTTAGTTGCATCCATTTTTATGGGTTTTAAGGTTAATAATTGGTATTCAGGGAAGATCGTCCGGGATCTCTCCTTCTACCGTTAATTATGGCTTAGCTAAACCTGTATAAAATTATTTTGCGGTACTGCAATATCTCTGCAGTTAT
>JBGPAO010000021.1:0-18718 GCA_041480755.1 Bacteroidia bacterium | reverse complement strand
ATTTTTGTTTCTGTTGAATAGGTTGCCATACCTAATAATCCAAGACAGGCTATAATAATGGCAAGTATGGATGTAACTCCGATCATGTAAAGGATATCACTGAAAAACATATAGTATTCCCTGATCTTATCATCAAGAAACTTTGCTTCCATAACATGAACAGGATCTGTTTTCTTCCAAATCCGTTCAAGTTTGTTCATTGTACCTGAAATATCGGGTGTGCTGATCAGAAGGTTTGCTATAAAGAATTTTTCAGGATTATACCTCAGCGCCATTGGTTTTATTTTGCCGAACATAGCAAAAAAATTATAATCTTTTACCACACCAATTACCTCTGCAAGGATAGTATCAGCAATATAAATTGTTTTACCCAGTGCATCCTTCGGAGTACCGAATTTGAATGCATCTACAGCGGTAGTGTTCAATATGACATACCTCTCTTTCCCTGAATATATGTTATCCGGGAAATTCATTCCCTCCAGCAATGTTAATCCCATAACCTCTATATAATTCTGGTCAACAAAAAAATGACACAATTCTATTTTATTTTCTTTGTTGTCAACCCATGCGTCATCGGACCAGTAATTACCAACACCCGGTATATGGGAGGACCATGAAATTATTTTACTTTCCGGCAGTCCTCTGAGTTCATTATCCATTCGGTTCCTGTCGTTTCCCTTTAAATTAAGGGTCAGAACGTTTTCCTTATTAAATCCATAATCTGCATTCATCCAGTATTTCATCTGACGGAATAACAGAACTATTGTGACAAGAAGGATGATTGAGAAAATAAACTGTCCTACCACCAGAATCTTCCTCAGGAAAACCCTTGAAAAGATTTTCATTTCTGAAATATCTTTAAAAATTGTTACCGGATTGAATGATGACATATAGATAGCAGGAACCAGTCCGGCAATCAGTCCGGTGGCAATTGCAAAAAGGAAAAACCAGATGTAAACATTCACATTTTCCTGTGGTGAAATATTCAGTATGGTCATGAATTTCATCCCGGTAAACGCAGGTTTGAGGAATTGTAATAGTACATAAGATAAGATAAATGCAAATAAAGCTGCAACAATGGATTCAACAAGGAATTGTACGAAGACATCCTGACGTAAGGCCCCAACTACTTTTCTTACGCCAATTTCCTTTGCACGGGTAAGTGACCGGGCCATAGAGAGATTGGTATAGTTAAAAGCTGCAGTAACAATCAGGACGAGTGCCAGGATGGCCATTCCATAAAAGACCATTTTAGGTAAAAATTCACCTATCTCATTTGCGAGTAAAGGACCCAAAGGTATATCAGATAAAGCTTGCAGGCTGAAAGAATAATCATGCTCCGGATCAGTTCCATACTGTTCTTCCCGGATTTTTTCAAAGGCAGGTTTAAGTTCATCCGGATTAACTCCTTCTTTCAAAATGATGTAGGCATAATCTGCAGTAATTTTTTTCCAGTTGCCTGAAAGATCTTCGACCAACGAATTATTTGAAGCCAGTATCTCAAACTTGATATGTGTTTTTTGGTTCTTCTTTTTTATTATCCCTGTTACTGTAAATTCCTTTGTTGTATCAATCAGTATTGTTTTGCCTATAGGATCCTCATCACCGAAAAATTTCCTGGCCAGCTCCTCCCTCATAACCACTGAATAGGGTTCGTCCAGCACATGTTCGGGATCAGAACATATAAGTTCAAAATTAAAAATTTTGAAAAATTCCGAGCTGGTATAATGGCCTTCAAAAGGAATGATCTTATCCTGGTATTTTCCCTCACCACTGAAATAAGCATGTATTGCCACAGCTTCTTCAACCTGCGGATAATTTTCCTTGAGATATCTAGCCATGGGGAAGGCAGTGGATGCATAACGGGTAATAAAAAACTCTGTCATTTCATCGTTGGTCAATACCCTGTAAATTCTTCGTCTATTCGTATGAAAATCATCATAACTCAATTGATCAATGATGACCATTACAATCAGCAGGCAAACAGTCATGCTAAGTGAAAGACCAATAATGTTAATCGCAGAAAAACCTTTGTATTTAAAAAGATTCCGGAAAGCTGTAATAAAATAACTTTTTAACATATTATATAAACAGGTATCTCAGGATTGCAAAACACACTATAGATTATGGTTTAATTATTAGACAACATAAAGTTACAAATCGTTACCAATTTTGTCAACTTATTTCAGGAATTTGATTATCAACCAGCAGCGAGAGGGGGACCCGAACCCCCGACCTCATGATTATTAATACTATTTTAAAATTTCAATATATTAATTTCTGTAACCTTTAAGAAAATGATTTTAAATTGCAATATTACAAAACCTAAATTAACCAAAAAAATCCCCCCCAAATAATTGCTATTGTAGATCTATCGTGGAAAATAAGATTTTACCTCCCCTGTATATCGACATTAAATAATCGGATAATTGTTTTAAGATCTTCACAGATACTAAATACTAACGAGCAAAAAGAATAATTTTCAATTACACCTGATAGACGATTTTATCAATCCTGACAGCCAACCTGAGTTATAGGTTGCATTGGATATTCAATGGTTTAATAATATTTTGTATATTGTCCCTGATGATCCAACAGGGACCAATACTTTAATGGTCTTACTTCCGATCAGTTGTTACATTGGAATGATTATATCGAAACGGCAGGTAATGATTATAAATTTAAATCTAAGAAACATTTAATTAATTAAAGCAGAATGATAGAATTTCAAATATTTGTAAAACAAAATAAGTGCCATATCATAAAAAGGACAGTTTTCCTTTTTGTATTGATATTTTTTGCCGGTTTTAACATATATGCCTTACACGGTACTATCGGGGTCCATGATCCATCAAGCATCATAAAATGTGGAGATACCTACTGGATTTTTGCTACTGGTAATGGCATTTATACTATTTATTCAAAGGATCTGGTAAAATGGACTGCAGGGACCACTCCCTTTGTTCCGGGGACTTATCCATCATGGGTGAAAAGTTATGTGCCGGATTTTGGTGGTAATTTCTGGGCGCCTGAATGTTTTTATATGAACGGGAAGTATTACCTGTATTATTCCTGTTCATCATGGGGATCAAGAAACTCTTGTATTGGATTACTGACAAATGAATCCCTGGATCCTGCATCACTTGACTATTCCTGGTCAGATGAAGGATTAGTAGTGTATTCAACTGAATCCTATAATTATAACTGCATTGATCCTGCAGTTTTCAGGGATGATGATGGGAAGATCTGGCTGACCTTTGGATCTCACTGGGATGGCATTAAAATGGTTGAGCTTGATTCGGTGTCAGGGACACCTGTTACTGGTGATTTATATTCCGTAGCCAGTAAATTGGATAATAAATCTGAAGCCTCGCATGTGATTAACTATGGGGAATATTATTATTTATTCGTTAATCATGGGCAGTGTTGTAACGGCGTGAACAGCACATACTATATTACTATGGGCAGATCAACCTCACCGACCGGACCCTATTTAGATAAAAACGGAAAAGACTTATACAATGGTGGTGGCACAACAGTATTGAGTACATCCGGCAGTTTTATCGGTCCGGGATGCCTTGGATACTATAAGGAAAATAATATTGAATGGATAACCTGTCATTATTATGATGGTGATAAAGGGGGACAGGCAACCTTATGTGTTGCCAGGATAAAATGGGATGAAAATGACTGGCCGTTTATTACAAATAACTTTATTGATGATGGAACATATTCCATCGCCAATGATAACAGTACACTTGTATGGGACATTTCCGGGTTAGGGGAGGATCGGGATCCAATTGTTCAGAACAAGTATGCAAAAACTATATCACAACAATGGTCATTTATAGCGTTGGGGAATGGTATTTACGAAATTTCACTCAGCCAGTTTGATCTGATAGCAGAAATAACAGACTGCATGGGCAATGCCGGGGCTAATCTGAGCATAGGCCAGAAAGATACATTAAACTGTGAAAAATGGAGGATCGATAGAACAAATGATGTCAGATATATATACACATCTTTGTATGGTGGTAAAGTTATTGAGGTACCGGAATCATCATCAGATGAAGGGATTCAGTTGGAAATGAATAATTATTCAGGTACTGCCAATCAAAAATGGATGACCTTGGATACTACACATGAAGTTTTTATACCTGATCTGGCAATTTCACCAAATAGTATTAAGATATTTCCTAATCCCAGCCATGATGGAAGCTTTAATATTCGAACAAATCATTCATCTGGAATCTGTGAGGTCATTGTTTACACACTGGATGGAAAAAAAGTTTTTTCAGGGGAATTCACTATGGGGCAGTTAATTAACGTAAAAAATACATTAATTCAGGGCTTATATATTGTAAAAATCAAAATTAATCCTTATATTTTCACTCATAAATTTCTTGTTCAATGAATCTAAATCTTATTTACTAACTTAAAATTTAAGCTTATGAGAGCATTATTACTATCAGTCCTTGTTTTGGTATTTTGTGTAACCACCGCGTCAGCTCAAGCTGAGCTGATTGCGCATTGGCCACTGAATGGCAATACACAGGAAGTTATAAACAGCTTGCACGGTATACCTTCTGCTACCGGTGTAAGCTGGGTTACAGATGATCCTCAAAGAGGCCAGGTATTGCAGTTGGATGGTGTTTCAGGCATAGTTACCTTGCCATCAGAGATATGGACCGTTCCAGAGGATACTAATACCACCATTACATGTTGGTTTAACTGGGCTGGTGGGGTGAACTGGCAGCGTGTTTATAGCCTTGGAGTTGCGGATGGCGCATGGAAACTTATGTACTTTTGTCCAAGGGATGGCTGGGCCGATAATAATTTACATGTTACATTTCATGCTTTTCAACCGGATAAGTGGTATGATTATTTAGGTGCTTGGGGTAACATGGACTTCGATACTATCACACCTGGAAAATGGTACTTTTCAGCCGTCGTCCTGAAAGACAATACCCTGAAGATCTGGGTAAATAACAAGCTTGTCACAAACGAAGATTCCGTTTATGTCACCCCACAGAAAATTCAGGCAGGTGACAGCTCCATAAATGTCCTCGGAAAGAGTCATTGGGAAGCTGATCCTACATACAACGGGATGATTGATGATTTCAGGATTTATGGTGATGCATTAACGGATGAAGAAGTTTTAGCATTATATGAAGAGGGTAATGTTTCTGTTCCAAATATTAAACCTGATGCTGAAATAAATCTGTATGGTTTGGACGGAAAGATCAGGTACTCAAATGTGGATGAAAATTCAATCAGGGCAGTAAAAGTTTATAGCATTACAGGAAGTCTGTTGTTCAGGTCTGACAGGATCTCCGATCTGCAACGTACCAGGTTTTCTCCAGGTGTATATATAGTAAAGATGGCAAAGGATGGTGCATTACTTGCCAAGAAAGTTGTAATTGCTAATTAAGCAGTGGCAAGCATCAAGAAAAGCCTCTTGCCCGTTGACAGGTGAGGGGCTTTTTTTTCTATATCGACAATAAGATTGGTTATTTCAGGGTTGATCCAGATATGTGTGAGATTTACCCGACCATACTACCAGAGATAATCAGTAGTTATCTCACAATTACCTCCAAGGATCTAACCTATTAAAAGTTAGAGTGATATTAACATGATCAATTAATTGGCATAACTATGAAAAACAGAATTAAGATTTTCCTTCGGATTTTTTATGTTTTCCTCCTTCTGGGCTTTGGATCTGTATTATTTGCACAACAACAAACTGTTCAGGGGAGGGTAACTGATGCAGCCTCAGGGGCACCTTTGCCCGGAGTTAATATACTCCTGAAGGGAACTACTACTGGTACTGTGACTAATATGGATGGTGATTTTATACTAAATGTTGATAATCAGAATGCCATCCTCGTATTTTCCTATGTAGGTTACGTAACGCAGGAGGTGCCATTGCAAGGGAAGACAATGCTGGATATAGCTCTGGCGGAAGATATCATTTCAATGGAAGAGCTGGTAGTGGTTGGTTACGGTACCCAGAAAAAAAGTGACCTCACAGGTGCAGTTTCGGTAGTGAATGCTGAGGCCCTTGCAAAAATCCATTCCAATGATATTTCAAAGGTTCTGCAGGGACAGGCCGCTGGAGTAACCGTACACAGTAGTGGTGAACCCGGTGCTAATCCGCAAATAAAAATCAGGGGCATTGGTTCTTTCCGGAACAATTCACCACTGTATGTAATCGATGGTATACCGGTAGGAGGGATGAGCGATTTTACACCCACTGATATTGAATCTGTCCAGGTCCTTAAAGATGCTTCTGCATGTGCAATATATGGAGCCCGTGGTGCAAATGGTGTAATTATTATTACCACCAAAAAAGGCAAGAGCGGGCCAATGAAAATTACTTATAATGGAAGCTATGGGATTCAGAATATTGTCAAACGTTATGATTTAACCAACAGGGTGCAATTCCAGGAGATGAATAATCTTGCCCGTTCGAATGATGTAGGATTCTGGGCACCGGCTCGCGGCAATGATAGTACACGGGCAGAATTCATTGATACTATCGATACAGACTGGCAGAAGGAAGCTTTCAAAACGGCTCATATTACGGATCATACCCTGTCTCTTTCAGGAGGTGCAGAAAATGTATCGTATAATGCCTCCATGAATTATTTTGACCAGTCAGGGACCTTTGATGGACCCGGCCCCAGATATAAAAGATATTCATTCAGAATTAACACTGATTTCCAGAGGAAGAAATTCAAATTTGGTGAGTCATTTTATTACAGTTATTCTGATAAAATAAATCTGATTTCCACACAATGGGAGAATACAATTACTTCTGTGATCCTGGGTATACCTACCATCTCTGTATATGACCCGAGTCATCTTGGTGGATATGGTGGACAATCAGATCGCATCCATGATCAGATTTCTCCCAACATCATCGCGTACAATAATCTTCTTGAGAGTAATAGTAAGAGAAACCGTATTCTTGGTATAGCTTATGGTGAATATGAGTTTATTCCGGGACTTACCTACAGGATTAACCTGAGTTATGACCGGACAGACTGGCACGATACATATTTCGTACCCTTATATTTTGTTGGTGATCGGTACAGAAACGATATAGCTAAACTGGATGATACCAGGGGTGATGAATACATAATGCTTATGGAAAATATCCTGACTTTCACACGTCAGTTTGGGAAGCACAATATTACACTCCTGGGGGGCTATACTGCACAATATGGCCATTGGCAGCAAATCTCAGGACATGCCGAGGGCTATCAGGAACCCTATTTTAAAGTACTGGATGCAGGCACAAATCTGCCCAAATCTGTAACCGGAAGCGAATCAGAACATACAATACTATCCTATCTCGGCCGTATAAATTATTCATTTGCTGATAAATATCTGTTAACAGCCAACTTCAGGCGTGACGGTTCCTCCAGGTTTGGACCGGCATACAGGTGGGGTAATTTCCCATCCATAGCTGTTGGCTGGAAGATCAATAACGAGGAATTCTTCAGAATCAATTTTATCAACTCACTTAAGTTACGTGCCGGGTATGGTATTATCGGAAACGAAGCAAGTGTTGCGGATTATCAATATGCTGCATATCTGAATAAATATGCAACCTATGTTTTTGGAAATCAATTACCTGCGGGTTTCATACAAACACGCCTGGCCACCCCTGATATACACTGGGAGGAAAAAATGACAATGAACGTGGGATTGGACGCTGGATTTTTATCTAACAGCCTGGAATTTTCTGTGGATTATTATTATAACGAAGCTACAGATCTTCTGTTACAATTACCCATTCCTCTTTCCAACGGATCATGGGAAAATCCTTATCAGAATGCGGCTTCCATGTCAAACCAGGGATTCGAATTCCTGGTATCTTACCGCAAAAGACAGGGTGATTTTTACTTTGGGATAAGTGCTAACGCTACTACCTTGAAAAACAAAGTCCTCAAACTTGGCAAGCTGGACATACCCATAGACACGTGGATGAGTAACACTGAAGTGGGCAAACCAGTGGGTGAAATATATGGATATGATTTTACAGGTATTTACCAGACACAGGAAGATGTTGACAACAATGCATTTCAGAATGCCAACACCAAACCGGGTGATTGCATTTTCAGGGATGTCAGCGGGGAGGATAGCGAAGGTAACCTTACCGGGCAACCCGATAGTATCATCAACAGTAATGACAGGATATATCTGGGGAGTGCCCTGCCAAAATTAACAGGTGGTATAAATATTAATTTGGAGTACAAAGGATTTGATCTGGGTATATTTATGCAAGGGGGCTTTGGAAATAAAATTGTCAATAACATTTATCGGGTAGCGAATAACATGCAATACGGAAATTATTCAATGGAAAGTTATGAAAACTACTGGAGATTGAAAGATCCTTCAGATCCAAGCCTCGGCGGTACCACCAATAAATATCCCCGGCCAACATGTGCCGATTACAATGATAATTACAGGATGTCACAAAGATGGCTCCAGGATGGGGCTTATCTGAAAATTCAAAATGTCGAGCTGGGCTATAATTTCACTCCATCCATTCTGAATAAAATTCCGGGATTAACTGCTTTAAGAGTATATGTATCATCGCAGAACCTTTTTACAATTACAAAATATGACGGCTATGACCCGGATATAGGTAATGATGGGTTGTTCTACAGGGGACTCGATGCAGGATCATATCCGTCACCCAGAACATTCCTGGCAGGTGTGACTATAACACTTTAAATCTATTAATCCTGAAAATGTTAAAGCCATGAAAAAAATACAATATATAATAAGTTTGGTCCTTATTTTAATCGTTTCATCCTGCAGTGAAAGCTTTTTGGAACGTGAAAATCCGAACCAGCAAACTACAGGGACATTCTGGAGAAACGATAAGGATGCTCAAAAAGCTATAAATGCTTGTTATCAAGCACTTACCACGGACGGATTATGGATGCGTATGTATCCATGGATCATGGATGTAAGAGCAGATGATTGCTACAATACCAGTCCATGGTGGATTGAGTGGGTAGTCATTTATCTGGCACAGCCCGATAATCCCTGCTACTATACCCCCTATTCTAATGTATTTGAAGGAGTCTGGAGATGCAACCAGGTGCTTGATAATGTATCATCCATTGATATGGATGAAGACCTGAAAAACAGGATCATAGGAGAAGCTAAATTCCTCAGAGCTTTGTATTATTATCACGGAACTGTATTATTCAAAGACATACCTCTTATTTTGAAAGTCCCTGCAACGGCTGAGGAGATGTATCCAAAGCAAGTCACTGCTGCAGAAATATGGGCGCAAGTTTGCAAGGATTTTACAGATGCCATGAATGTCCTTCCGACCAAGCAACAATATCCTGCTGCAGATATGGGAAGAGCTACAAAAGGTGCTGCCGCCGGATTTCTTGCCAAATCCTATATGTTTAACAAACAGTGGGATCTGGCTGCTCCTATCCTGAAGGATATCATTGATCAGAAAATGGGTACTTACAGCTTAATGGCCAATTACCGTTACAATTTTACGGAAGCTAAGGAAAATAATTCTGAATCTCTTTTTGAAATTCAGTTCGACCGTAATGTGGGAGGTACTACTCTTGGATGGGTCGGAGAACCGGCCTCAAACTGGAGTAAAACTTCCGGGAAAGCCCAAACGTATGCTCCCCTGGGATATGGATGGGGGGATATTACACCAACCGATTGGATTTTCAATGAATATTTACAGGACTCAACCATTGATGGACAACCAGATCCAAGACTCAGGGCTAATATCTTATACGATTATCCGGGTTGTACAGTATATGGAACTCTATGGGCTACATCAAATTTGACTTATAAAGATCGACGATTTCTCAGAAAATACCTGAACGATGATACGGAACCCAATGAATTAGAATGGAGGTCAGGTATTAATGAGAGAATATTACGCTATGATGATGTTCTTCTATTGTATGCGGAGTGCCTGAATGAACTGGACCAGACAGATGCGGCTTATGACTATATACAGATTGTACGAAACAGGGCAAATTTACCTGATTTAAAAACTAAAAAACCAGGTATGACAAAGGAAGAAATGCGATTACAGATATCCCACGAAAGAGCCCTGGAGTTTGCATTTGAAGGTAGCCGGTACTTCGACCTTCTGCGGTGGGGCTGGATGGATCTGAGCAATGGACCCAACCCCATGCTCGATACCCTGATTACCCATGATGCCGAGCTTGCAGGATTAACAGTAGGGCGTGAATATCTTGCCATTCCACAGAATGAGTTGGATGTAAATCCAAATGTTAAGCAAAATCCTGGCTGGTAATTACTGATTATCAGAAGGATGATTTAATCTAAAAAATTTATAGAGCCGTTCCGGTTAAAGGGGACGGCTCTACATTTTTAAATTAGTAACTTTAGAGTTCTTGTATGAATTCCTGTAAGATTCACCTTAAGAAAATTAGAGACTATGAAAAAACTCCTTGACAAAGTGATACAAATAAGAAATATTATTTCACTGATTCTGCTCTGCATTACCTTTTCAATATTTGGCCAGAGTATAAATTTAAGAGTGCATGATCCTGTTATGATAAAGCAGGATAACACCTATTATCTGTTTTGCACCGGCCGTGGAATATCAGTCTTTTCATCAGAGAATATGGCAGACTGGAAAATTCTGAATCCTGTTTTCGATAAACCTCCCCAATGGGCGTTGAATGCCGTTCCGGGATTCAGAGGACATATCTGGGCTCCCGATATTTCTTATCATAATGGGAAGTATTATCTATATTATTCCGTTTCTGCTTTTGGTAAAAATACTTCCTGTATCGGGCTGGCTACTAATTCTACTCTGAATCCCGGGGATCCGAATTTTAAATGGACGGATCATGGTAAAGTGATACAATCCGTTCCTGGAAGGGATTTGTGGAACGCAATCGATCCAAATCTGGCATTTGATGAAACAGGCACCGGCTGGCTTGTATTCGGTTCTTTCTGGAAAGGGATAAAATTATTTAAACTGAATGAAGAATTAAATGCACCTTCTGAACCACAGGAATGGTATACAGTATCATCCCGGCCACGGGATTATTATACCGACGAACAGAATGCGGGAGAGGGTGCAGTCGAGGCTCCATTTATTTTTAAAAAGAACAATTATTATTATCTTTTTGTTTCTTTTGATTTCTGTTGCAGGGGACTGGAAAGCAATTATAAGATCGTGGTGGGACGTTCGGAAAAAATTACAGGTCCTTATCTCGATAAAGAAGGACGCAATATGGTCCTGGGAGGAGGAAGTATCGTCATGGAAGGGAACAAAAACTGGACTGGTGTAGGACATAATGCTGTGTATACATTTGATGGGATTGACTGGTTGATATGCCATGGCTACGATGCATCTGAAAATGGTATGTCAAAACTTATCATTATGAAAATGGAATGGGATGAAAAGGGATGGCCCATCATTCCAGAATGGCAAGAATAAATCATTAAATTATAATATGTATGAATACAAAACAATCTCTGTGTCTCCTGATACTGATAGCATTTTCAGGATTGATGACTTCACAGGTAAATGGCCAGAATGCCAGGATAAAAATCGATACCGACCGAACAATCGGCGAAGTGAACAAAATGATCTATGGAAATTTTGTGGAACACCTTGGCCGTTGCGTATATGGTGGAGTATATGAACCTGGATCTCCCCTTGCAAACGAAAAAGGATTGCGGACTGATGTGCTGAAAGCTGCAAAAGACCTGCATGTTTCTATTACAAGATACCCCGGGGGGAATTTTGTTTCAAACTATCATTGGCTGGATGGTGTTGGCCCGATGGAAAATAGAATACCAAGAATGGAACTGGCCTGGGCAAGGCTTGAAACAAATCACTTTGGAACAAATGAATTTGTTGAGTTCGCAAAAGAAATTGGTACTGAACCATATTTTACAGTAAATATGGGTACCGGTACTATTGAAGAGGCAAAGAACTGGGTGGAATACTGCAATGTTAAAGAAGGTCCATATTATGCTGAACTGAGAAAGCAACACGGATATCCGGAACCACATAACATTAAATACTGGGCACTGGGCAACGAAATGGATGGTTTCTGGCAGATGGGGCATCTAAATGCCGAAGATTACTCTAAAAAAGCAAGGGAAGCAGCGAAGCTGATGAGGCTTACATCTCCGGGTATAAAACTGGTGGCAGCCGGATCATCCAATTACAGGCCTGAGGCAGATCCGGACCATTGGAATATGACTGTTCTGGAAGAATTAAAAGATGTGGTGGATTACATTGCTCTGCATATCTATGTGGGTAATCCCGATAATAACTATTATAGATTTATTTCCACGCCACTTGTCTGTGAAAAACGTACACAAATTGTTCGTGGCATGATTGATAAAGTCATGCAGAATGCCCAGCGCGGAGACCGCGATCAGGTCTACATTGCATGGGATGAATATAATGTTTGGTACCGGGCAAGATCAGGAGGCGATATGGAGGGTACCCGGGCACTGGAAGAACATTATAACCTTGAAGATGCCCTTGTTATCGCAGGCTTCCTTAACGTATTCATCCGGAATGCAGATATAGTAAAAATGGCTAATATGGCACAATTGGTGAACGTGATTGCCCCCATTTTTACAAATGAAGAAGGCCTGTTCAGGCAAACGATTTATTTCCCCCTTCAACTTTATGCTGAACATGCATATGGTACGTCACTTGATGTATTTGTAGACTGTGAAACTTACGATACGGATGAATTTATGGTGGGGCTTGGGGAACGTGGAACCCGGCATGAGAATGTACCATACCTGGATGTTTCTGCAACTTACCAGAACGGCGAAGTAATGCTTGCAGTAGTTAACCGGCATAAAGACAAAGCCATATCCACTGATATTTTATGTCAGACTGGTGAATTTACTGGCGATTTCGAGGTATTTGAAATCAACGGTCCCGATATTAAATCCGAAAACGATTTTGGCAAGGAGATAGTAAAAACAAATAAAAAGGAAAACATAAAAGGAAAGGGTACGACCTTAACATATTCTTTCCCTCCGCATTCCTTGACCATGCTGAAGGGACAGATAAAAAACTGAACAAGATCAATGAAACCTGTACGTAAAATAGTAATCATATTTTATGTATGGATTGTTATTTTAACTGTTTTGTTATCCACCTGCAATAAGGACGATAATACAGATCAGCCGGATCCCTATAATCCGGCAATAACGGATGATTACAGCAACATTGCAGACATCAGTTTCTCTGCACGATGGGGCCCTTATAACCTGCATGATCCAACCATTATTAAGGGCGAGAATGATTATTACATCTTCTCAACAGATGTGGCTTATGGTGATAACCTGAAATGCGGGATCATGTACCGGAAATCCAGTGACCTGGTACATTGGAAATTTCTTGGCTGGGTGTTTGATGGAGTTCCGGCTATTCCACTTGAATTCATGGAAACACACCAGCCTGGATATGAGCAACTATCCATCTGGGCACCCTATATTACAAAAGTGGATGATGAATACAGATTGTATTATTCAGTACCCGGAAATAATAATCTAAAACTGGCATGCATTGCTCTTGCCACCAGTACCAGTTTAGATGGCCCATGGACTGATAAAGGAATTGTCATTTCCTGCCTGCCGCAAGATAGTTACAATACTATTGACCCTGCTGTTATCATTGATCAGGAAAATGTAAAACAATGGCTGACATATGGGTCCTACTCCGCGGGAATCTTTATTGTAGAACTGGATCCACAAACAGGAAAATTAAAGAATGCCAGTGATAAAGGAAAGTTAATCGCTTTTCGTCGTTATATTCACGATGCCATTGAAGGTGCTGAAACCATTTACGTACCTGAGTTAGGTAAGTATTTCATGTTTGTTTCCTATGACTGGCTTGAGGATAATTATAATGTCAGAGTAGGCCGGTCTGATTCTCCACAAGGTCCATATCTGGATATTTTTGGTAAAGATCTGGCTGCTACCGGAGAAAATTGGCCTATGATTACCGCAAGATATAGTTTTAAGCATCATTCCGGCTGGCAGGGAGTTGGACATTGCAGCTTACTGAAAGATGGGGACCAGTATTTCTTTGTGAGCCAGGGCCGCCTGGCTTCCAATAAATATCTTATGGATCTGCATGTCCGGAAAATGGTTTTTTCCCCTGATGGTTGGCCAATGGTATCCCCGGAAAGATATGCGGCTGTTCCTCAAACACAGATTACCACTACTGACATTACCGGGAAATGGGAACATATTGACCTGGCGATAACAACTTCCATGAACATTTTTTCTGAAATTACACTCAACAGCAATGGTACAATCGGAGAAGTGTCTGAAGGATCCTGGTCTTATGAAGATGATGTTCTTGTATTATCCTTTGGAACGGAAAAAATCTATGAAGCGCGAGTATTTAATGAATGGGACTGGGAAAACAGTAACCGGACCATCGTATATACCGGGATGACTGACAATGGTCAGTGTTGCTGGGGGAAACATGTCGGACAATAGTTCAGTAAAATGTAGCTACCTATACTTTCAGAAAAGGCAGGTGGAAATATATCACCAGGGAAACTGCTAATTGGGGTAAATTTGTATCGAATTGTGTATCAAATAAATAAAGCAGTTATAAAATATTATTATAACTGCTTTATTTTCAAGTAGCGAGAGGGGGATCCGAACCCCCGACCTCATGATTATGAATCCTTTGGTCAGTTGCTGAATATCAATGTTTTAGGCATTTGGAGTCTTGCAAAGAATTACATTTTGCAGCAAAATCAGACTACAAAATCAGACTACAAATTTCATCTATATTGAAACTTCTTTTCATAAAACGCTAATTATAACTTCAATAAGATCTGAAAGAAGTTATTTTATTTCTTCGGTTCGAAGCCCATTAAATTATACGCAAACACAACCTTTGTGCAATCGGAAAATTCAGGATTTACTAATAAATTGATTTGATAAAACTGTCTAATTTATAGGGGATCGAACCACCTCCCCTGCATTCTATCAAAGAATAATCGGACGTTTTTTAGATATTATTTCTTTAACTATGCTTAATCTTTATTAAAACCGGCATTGATTTTTCCCCTCTTTCATGTTGATAAAAAAAATTGTCTGATTTTTTTGTGCTTAATAATTACATTTTGTGATAATGATCATAAGAATGAATTCATTATTTTTAGTTAAGTAACGTCTGTAACATATTTCATATGGCTGCTCTTGCTACTTGCACAGTCTATCTCCATACAGGCGTTTGTTATGCATATTATCAGTTTTATCTGGTCAATCCGTAATACAGCGAACAGAAATGCCGGACTCCTTAGGATGATGGGTTGATCCCAAATAACTCATATTGTCCTGCATCCACGGACACTCGACTTCGGTTGAATCAGAATCCAGAGTAGAACTCCACCAGCAACCGCGTTCGCGTATATAACTGAATTCATCCATATCTCCGAAACGGACGCCTCCCGGAAGGGCTGTAAAACCTGTTTCGTTGGTAGTTTCTTCATCAGTACTTAGCCAGTGTTTTGTGCCTGTTTCTTTCAGCTTGCCGGCGGCATCGTCATCCAGGTAATCTTCCAGTAATGTCCATTCATCATAGCCTGGCAAATGCCATCCTGCCGGGCATATATTACGTGAATCTGTAACAGTGTACCAGTTGTAGAGCTTGCCATAAGTTGTGCCATTGTCCGGTTTATTGTCATAATCACAATATGCCCCTGTTGTAAGAATGCTCCATGCCATGCCATCGGTAACATTAGGAATAGGATCACCATTAAGGTATCTGGTTGTTTTCAGGTTTTCAACCATCCATATCTGTGTGCCAATCATTACAGTATGATACACATTACCATCAATATCGGTTACAGTTTTGGAAGGAGAGTATTTATTGCCGGTATAGAGTAAACTTTTTATTTCAGGTTCCGTAGCGTCATCAAAAGCTGTTTTGCCTGCAGTGGTCTTTAATTCCGTATTAGCCCCTTTTTCAACCAGTATCTTTACATTTTCAGTTTGCCCCGCAATGGAAGCAGCATACAGAGCAGTTTCTCCCTCAATATTCTGCATATCCAGATTTGCCCCTTTTTCCAGCAATAACTGAACAATTTCAGTATTTCCCAGCTGGGATGCCAAATACAGAGCAGTTTCTCCTTCAATATTCTGCATATTCAAATCCGCCCCCTTCTGCAATAATAGTGTTACGACCTCAGTATTCCCGTTTTGGAAGTCCTGTATCAGTGCAGTTTCCTTATTATTGGAAGCCTGTATCAGTGCAGTTCCTTTATTATTTGTCTGTAAATCCACATTTGCACCTTTTCCCAGCAATAACTGAACAATTTCAGTATTCCCGTCTAGGGAGGCCTGCATAAGTGCAGTTCCTCCATTAATTGTCAGTAAATCCACCTTTGCTCCTTTATCCAGCAATAATTGTACATTTTCTGTATTGCCATTTTGGGAAGCCAGGTGCAGAGCAGTTACTCCATCAATATTCTGCAAATCCGGATTTGCCCCATTATCCAGCAATAATTGTACATTTTCATCATTGTTATTTTGGGAAGCCAGGTGCAGAGCAGTTTCTCCATCAATATTCTGTAAATCGGGATTTGCCCCATTATCCAGCAATAACTGTACGATTCTCGTATACCGCATTTCTGATGAAGCCAACATCAGGGCAGTTACCCCATTATTTGCCTGTATATTTACTTCAGCTCCTTTATCGAGCAACATTTTAACCAGATAAGGATAACCATAATATCCTGCATTTAATGATGCATACATTAACAGGCTGATGCCATCCATATCCCTGCAGTTAACAGAATCTACCAATGGCACTATTTTTTCTGCTTCTTCGAGGTCCTCATTTTTCAGTGCATTCATTAATTTTTCAGCTTGTTCTCCCAATTGTACGTATGAGGTCTCCGATACTTTGATGTTATTAAACAAGCTTTTAATATCTCTTTCCCCTGCGTAATCAGCAATCGTTAAGCCTTTATTGTTTTTTATACCCGGATTGGCCCCTTTTTCAAGTAACAGTTTCACAATTTTAATATGCCCGTTTTGGAAAGCCCTTATCAGCGCAGTTGTTCCATCATTTGTCTGTAAATCCACCTTTGTTCCTTTTTCCAGCAACAGCTTTACGATTTCAGTTCTCCCGAAATCGGAAGCCAGTATCAAGGCAGTCTCTCCATAATTTTTCTGTAAATCCAGCTTTGCCCCTTTCTCCAATATCAGGTTTACGATTTCATCAGGTTCATACCAGATAGCCCACATCAGAGCAGTTGTTCCGTCATTTTCCTGTAAATCCAGGTTTGCTCCTTTTTCTATTAATAGCTTTGGGATATCCGAATCATACAGATAGAATGACATTATCAGTGCAGTTTCCCCATCAATATTCTGTAAATTCATATTTGCCCCTTTATCGATTAATAGCTTTACGATTTCTGTATGCCCGTCTTGGGAAGCTAACATCAGTGCAGTTATTCCTTCATCTGTCTGAATGTCCATTTGCGCCCCATTATCAAGCAACAACTTTACTATTTCCGTTTGCCCGTTACTGGCCGCTTCCATCAGCATGGTCAGTCCATTATCAGTCCTTAAATCTATTTGTGCTCCTTTATCCAGCAACAGGTTTATGATTTCCGTATGTCCGTTTTGGAAAGCCTGTTTCAGTGCAGTTGTTCCATCATATGTTTGTAAATTCACGTTTGCTCCTTTATTAAGCAATGTTTTGCAGATCTCTAAATAACCATTCAATGAAGCATACATTAACAAGCTGTTTCCATAATAATAGTCCATGTAATTCACAGAATCTACCAATGGCACTAACACCATTGCTTTTTCGAGGTCTTGTTCTTTCAATGCATTCATTAATGCTTCTGCTAGCTCTCCTAATTGTACGTTTAAGGTCTCCATTACTATTATATTATTTAACAGGCTTTTAATATCTTTACTTCCTGAGTAATCAAAAATAGTAAAGCCTTCATTGTCTTTTATATCAGTATTTGCACCTTTTTCCAGTAACAGTCTCACGACTTCGATATGTCCGTTTTGGTAAGCTTGTATCAGTGCAGTTGTTCCATCATTTGCCTGTAAATCCATCTTTGCTCCTTTATCCAGCAACAACTTTACTACTTCTGCATTTCCTTGCTGGGAAGCCAATATCAGCGAAGTTGTTCCATCATTTGCCTGTAGATCTACCTCTGCTCCTTTATCCAGTAAAAGCTTTACAGTTTCGGTATTTCCATAAAGTGAAGCCAACATCAGTGCGGTTGATCCATCATTTGCCCGCGAATCCACCTTTGCCCCTTTATCCAGCAAGAACTTTACACTTTCCGTATTTCCTTGTAGGGAAGCCATCATCATTGCGTTTAATCCTTCCTCTGACTGCAAATCCACTTTTGCCCCTTTATCCAGTAAAAGCTTAACAATTTCGGTATTTCCATAAAGCGAAGCCCACATCATTGCGTTTAATCCTTCCTCTGTCTGCAAATCCAATTCTGCTCCCTTATCAAGTAATAGCTTAACGATTTCCATATGCCCATTTTGGGAAGCCAGCATCAGTGCGGTTATTCCATCATTTGCCCGCAAATTCACTTTTTCTCCTTTATCAAGTAAAATCTTTACGATTTCTGTATACCCTTCTGATGAAGCATACATCAGAGCTGTTGATCCTTCAGTTGTCTGCATATCCATCTTT
>JBGPAO010000020.1:0-19138 GCA_041480755.1 Bacteroidia bacterium | reverse complement strand
CGCTCCCAAAAAAGAGGGGACCAGTTCCCTTTCAAGTATTCACCCGACTGCCCGAATAGGTGATAAAGTATACATCGGAGAATTTACCTGCATATCTCAGAATTCTTCGGTTGGTAATGGATCCAAAATATATCCTCAGGTTTATGTCGGTGATAATGTCAAAATTGGTGAAAATACAGTTATTTACGCGGGTGTGAAAATATATCAGGACTGCATAATCGGATCAAACTGTATTATTCATTCAGGTGTGGTTATTGGCTCTGATGGATTCGGATTTGCCCCGCAGGAAGGTTCAGAATATAAAAAAATACCCCAGATCGGCAATGTAGTCATTGAAGATGATGTGGAACTTGGATCTAATACGACAATAGACAGGGCAACAATGGGATCGACTTTTATCCGCAAAGGTGTGAAACTTGATAACCTGATCCAGATTGCCCATAATGTTGAAATAGGAGAAAATACAGTCATAGCTGCACAGACAGGTATATCCGGTTCCACTAAAATTGGCAGGAATTGTATGATTGCCGGACAGGCTGGTTTGACCGGTCATCTGAATATCGCTGATGAAGTTAAAATTGCTGCACAGGCGGGGATCGGCCATGACCATAAGATCAAAGGTGAAATTGTCGGGGGTTCCCCTGCAATTGAGATTAGAAGATACAGGAAAGCCGCTGTAATATATAATCAACTTCCTGAGCTTCGTGAACAGGTCCTGAAATTAGTCAGGGAAGTTGAAATCCTTAAGAGCAAGATTAATCCTTCAGTCTAATTTCATAATAGATCATTGAAGACTATTCTTTCCAGATCCTGCTTAATACAGAACTGTTTATAAAAAGGTCCACTTAACTGTCACTTTTAGTGAATTTTTGTATATTGGAGGTCTGAATCCGGGAACGATTATATGACAGGTAATCAAAAAACTATCAAAAATACGGTCAAATTTGCAGGCAGAGGCTTGCATACAGGAACCGAAGTTGAGTTGACACTTCAGCCTGCATCTGAGAATTACGGAATCCAAATCCTGCGTACTGATCTTAATGAAAGCCCTGTAGTAAGAGCTCTTGCAGAAAACGTTGTGGAAACCTCCCGGGGAACAACATTAGAAGAAAATGGAGTACGTGTCTCTACAATTGAACATGTTCTTGCCGCTTTGTCCGGCCTGGGTATAGATAACGCCAGGATCGAATTAAACGGCCCTGAAGCTCCGATACTTGATGGCAGTTCCAGATTTTTCGCCGAGGGAATTCTGAAGGCCGGCATCAAGGAATTGAAGGAGCCTAAAGCAACCTTTGATATAACTGAGAAAATTGAATACAGGGATGATGAACATGGTATTCAGATCGTGGCTTATCCGAATGATAAATTACATATTGATATCCAGATCGATTACAAATCAAAAGTACTCGGATGTCAGTATGCCAGCTTAAACGGATTTGAAAATTTTGCTACTGATATTGCACCTGCCCGTACTTTCGTTTTCCTTCATGAAATAGAATTTCTCCTGAAGAATAACCTGATTAAAGGCGGAGATATTGATAATGCCATTGTAATCATAGACAGGAAAGTCACCCAGGAGGAACTTGACCGGCTTGCAGAATTATTTAATAAGCCAAAAGTTAAAGTCCAGCCGGAAGGAATACTGAATAACATTAACCTTAATTTTTCAAATGAGGCTGCCAGGCATAAACTGCTTGATTTTATTGGAGATATGGCTCTGGTTGGACAACCGATAAAAGGAAGAATTATTGCTACACGTCCGGGGCATTATGCGAATAATCAGTTTGCCAGGATTCTGAGAAATATAATAAAGAAAGACCGGCTTAAAATCAAAGCTCCCCTGTTTGACCCCAACAAACCTATACTGGATACAATCCAGATAATGAAAATTCTTCCGCACAGGCATCCATTCCTGCTGGTTGATAAAATTTTGTTCCTTGATGATAAGTCAGTGGTCGGAGTTAAGAACGTTACAATGACAGAAGGATATTTCCAGGGTCATTTCCCAAAAGAGCCGATAATGCCAGGAGTTATGCAGGTAGAAGCAATGGCACAGGTCGGTGGCATTCTTGTCCTGAATACTGTTCCAGATCCGGAAAATTATAGCACATACTTTTTGAAAATAGAGAATGTTAAGTTTAAACGTAAAGTAGTTCCGGGTGATACCCTGATAATCAAACTGGATCTGATGGAACCAATAAGGAGAGGCATTGCCCATATGTTTGGACAGGTTTTCGTAGGTGATAACCTTGTTACTGAAGGTGAAATGCTTGCCCAAATTGTAAAAGAATAACTAAATGACACAGTACCCGACCTTTATCCATGCTGATGCAAAAATTGCCGGGAACGTTAAAATTGAACCATTTGCATGTATTTACGGAAATGTTGAGATTGGTGAAGGAACCTGGGTAGGTCCTCATGCTGTGATAATGAATGGAGCCAGAATAGGTAAAAATTGCAGAATATTTCCCGGGGCAGTTGTATCCGCAATTCCACAGGATCTTAAATATGCCGGCGAGGATTCAATCGTAGAAATTGGTGATAATACTACTATCCGTGAATATTGCACTGTAAACCGTGGAACTAAAATAAGAGGGAAAACTGTCGTGGGAAATAATGTTTTGCTGATGGCTTACGTTCATGTAGCTCACGATTGTATTCTGAAAGACCACGTTATCCTGGTAAATAATGTCACACTCGGAGGTGAAGTTGTTGTGGAAGATTGGGCAATTCTGAGTGCTCATTCAATTGTCCATCAATATGTCACTATAGGGAAACATGTTATGATACAGGGAGGATCAAAGGTTGGTATGGATGTACCCCCATATATCACTGCAGGCCGGGATCCACTCTGCTATGGGGGATTGAATGCAATCGGGCTAAAACGCCGGAACTTTACTTCGGACCAGATCAATTTGCTTCAGGATATATACAGGATTCTTTTCCAGAAAGGATACAATACCACACATGCTCTTGAACTGATCGAATCAGATTATCCTCCTTCATCTGAACGGGATGAGGTACTTTCATTTGTAAGGAACTCCAGAAGAGGATTGATAAAAGGATATCGTGAAGATAAGGCCCAGGAATAACCAAAATTGTCTTCCGGCTTCATTATAATTGATTCTGTCAGTCACTCTCGCTCCAGCCCTGCGCTTTCATCTCGACCTCACCACCATCAGCGGTCACCATTTTCTTCCCCCAGTCTGCCCCTGTAATATGTCCTATAATGGATATCCCTTTCATTGAGCTGATAATCTCTGATTTGCCAAGAGGGACAGTGAACAGCAATTCATAGTCCTCCCCTCCGTTCAGAGCACAAATCACAGGTTCAATATTCAGTTCCCTGGCTGTTTTTGCGGTCTCTTCATCAATAGGTATTTTATCCATATAAATCCTGCATCCTACCTGCGATTCTTTACAGATTTGAAAAAGATCAGATGCCAACCCATTTGAAATATCGATCATAGAAGTCGGAAGAATTTCTGATTTCTCAAGCATATCAATAATGTCGTTTCGTGCCTCAGGTTTTAACTGCCGTTCAAGGACAAAATTATACCCGGTAAGATCTGGCTGTATTCTTGCGTCAGCCTGGAAAATCCTGCGCTCGCGTTCAAGAATCTGGATTCCGGCATAAGCTGCACCCAGATTTCCGGAAACACATATCAGGTCATTCAATTCAGCGCCCTTCCTGTAGGCAAGTTTCTGCTCATCAGCAGTCCCAATGGCAGTAATACTGACTATCATCCCTGTCAGTGACGAACTGGTGTCACCCCCGACAAGATCGACCTGATATCTTTCACAGGCAAGTTTAATACCTGAATAGAATTCTTCCAGCGATTCAACGGAGATTTTGTTTGAAACGGCAATTGAAACAGTTATTTGCTGTGGCCGGGCATTCATTGCATAGATGTCGGAAATACCTGCTACCACGGCTTTGTATCCAAGATGTTTAAGAGGTGAATAGACAAGATTAAAATGAATCCCCTCTACAAGTAAATCAGTGCTTAAAACCAGTATATTTTCCCCATACCTGAGAACAGCGGCATCATCACCAATTCCTGTTACACTCGATCCATTTTTAAGCTTAATATCCCCGGTAAGGCGCTTAATTAATCTGAATTCTCCTAATTCTGATAGTTCAGTCAGCTTTTGCCTGATAGTCATGATGTTAATATTAATGCAACCTCCAATAAATCTGCAAAATTCAGCTAAATATAAATAGTTTTATTATATTTGCATTTATTTAGAATAATTCTAAATAAGCAGAGTTGTTTGTAAAAGAATGAAATGAATAATCAGGATGAAATATTGAATGATCTGACCGGATCGGATTACAAATACGGCTTTTATACAGACATTGAAACAGATACTCTTCCGAAAGGTTTAAATGAAGACATTATTCGTCAGATATCATTACGGAAAGGTGAACCTGACTGGATGCTGGAATGGCGGTTAAAGGCTTATGCCCAGTGGCAGAAAATGAAGATGCCCACATGGGCTCATCTCCATATTCCAGAAATCGATTACCAGGATATAATTTATTATGCTGCCCCCAAACAAAAAATCAGTCCCGATAGTCTGGATAATGTTGATCCTGAGCTTCGTGCAACTTTCGATAAACTGGGTATATCCCTGGATGAACAGAAGCGTCTTACAGGTGTTGCAGTTGATGCGGTAATGGACAGCATATCTGTAAAGACAACCTTCACAGAAACCCTTGCTGATCTGGGGATAATATTTTGCTCGATGAGTGAAGCCATCCGCAATCATCCCGACCTCATCAGGAAATACCTCGGGAGTGTTGTTCCGTACACGGATAATTTCTTTGCTTCACTTAATTCGGCTGTCTTCAGTGATGGTTCATTTTGCTACATACCACGAGGTGTAAGGTGCCCGATGGAATTATCGACATATTTCCGTATCAATGCAGCCAGGACAGGTCAGTTTGAGAGAACCCTTATTGTTGCTGACGTTGAAAGTTATGTAAGTTATCTTGAAGGTTGTACTGCACCCAGAAGAGATGAGCACCAGCTCCATGCCGCTGTCGTTGAAATTGTTGCACTGGAAAAGGCCGAAGTTAAATACTCCACAGTTCAGAACTGGTATCCGGGCGACAAGAACGGAAAAGGGGGGGTCTTTAATTTTGTTACCAAACGTGGTATATGCAAGGGCGATTACTCGAAAATATCATGGACCCAGGTTGAGACCGGCTCAGCCATTACCTGGAAATACCCCGGCTGTATATTGAGAGGAAACAATACAACAGGTGAGTTTTATTCTGTCGCCGTTACTAATAATTACCAGCAGGCCGATACAGGAACAAAAATGATCCACATTGGTAAAAATTCCCGAAGCACAGTTGTTTCCAAAGGTATTGCAGCCGGCCACGGCCAGAACAGTTTTCGTGGTTTAATACGAATGATGAAAAGTGCCGAAAATGCAAGGAATTTTTCCCAGTGCGACAGCCTCCTTATGGGAGATAAATGCGGAGCTCATACTTTCCCGTATATTGAAACTGATAACAGTACAGCAATTGTTGAACATGAAGCTACAACTTCAAAAATCAGTGAAGACCAGATATTTTACTGCAATCAGCGGGGAATAGATAAGGAAAATGCAGTTGCCCTTATAGTAAATGGTTATGCAAGAGAAGTTCTGAACAAACTACCTATGGAATTTGCTGTTGAAGCACAGAAATTATTGCAGATAAGCCTTGAAGGAAGCGTGGGGTGAAGAAGCATAGAGCTGAGAGCGAAGAGCGGAGAACTATTGAATCTTTATTGAAGCATAATTGAAGCACTATTGAATTAACAACTGAATTATCAATTGAATTACGCGAGCGGCAGCGAGCGAATTACAATTGAAGCACAATTGAAGCACTACTGAAGAACTATTGAATACCCATAGAATATGTTAAAGATCAAAGATTTAAGGGTTACAGTCAACGGAAAGGAGATATTATCCGGTATTAATCTGGAAGTTAAGCCAGGTGAGGTACATGCTATCATGGGACCGAACGGATCAGGAAAAACAACATTAGCTTCTACTCTTGCCGGAAGGGATTTCATGGAGGTTACACACGGTTCTGTAATATACCGTGGGAAAAATCTCCTGGAAATGTCTCCCGAAGAAAGGGCATGGGAAGGATTATTTCTGGGCTTTCAATACCCGGTAGAAATACCCGGAGTGAGCATGATAAACTTTATGAGAACCTCAGTAAATGAAGTACGAAAACATAAGGGACTGGAATCACTCTCTGCCGGTGATTTTCTGAAATACATGAGAGAAAAGAGCCAGCTGATTGAATTCGATTCAAAGCTAACAAACAGGTCGGTGAACGAAGGATTCTCCGGGGGTGAAAAGAAAAGAAATGAAATCTTCCAGATGGCGCTTCTTGAGCCGCGGCTTGCTATTCTTGATGAAACTGATTCAGGCCTTGATATTGACGCACTTAAAATTGTCGCAAACGGAGTAAACCGGCTGAAAACAAAGGAAACTTCAACCCTGGTGATAACCCACTACCAGAGGCTCCTCGATTATATTATTCCGGATTATGTACATGTATTATATGATGGCCGGATTGTAAGATCAGGATCAAAAGACCTTGCAATGAAGCTGGAAGAAAAGGGGTATGAATGGATCCGAAGTTATGTAAATGGTCAGGAACAATAAGCTTACACTGTAATAAAGCATTTAAAGTTATACAGGATGCAGGATGTTATTGAAATAAATAAGTTTCTGGAGACGCAGTTCAGAGTGAACGAAGACAGGCTGATGTCGGCATCACCCAAATTTATTGGCAATCTGAGAAAGGAAGCCATGCATAATTTCATCATGACAGGTCTGCCTGACAGGAAAAATGAATCTTATAAATATACTCCCCTGACAAGTGTTTTCGGGACAGAATATGCAATACAGCTTATCCCAAGCAAAATAAATTTAAATATCAAAGAGATATTCACATGTGATGTCCCAAACCTGAACACAAGGCTTGAGGTCATTCTTAACGGATTCTATTTCAGCAGTGACGATTCCTTAATAAAACTTGAAAATGGTATAATTATAGGCAGTCTTGCAGAAGCTGAGAGAAAATACCCTGATCTTGTCAGCCAGTATTATTCAAAAATTGCAGATTATTCCAGTTCCAGTATTGTTGCACTGAATACAGCTTTTGCCCTCGACGGATTGTTTGTATATCTTCCTTCCGGTGCTGACCTGGTAAATCCAATACAGATAGTCAATCTGCCAATGACCGGACTGGATACCATGCTTCATTACAGGAATCTTATCATACTTGAAGAAAACTCACGCGGAGAAATAATTGTTTGTGATCATACACTTTCTCCTTTCAGGTTTCTTACCAATTCTGTCACTGAAATTTATGCGGGTAAAAACACTACTTTTTATTTTTCAAGGGTTCAGAATGAACACCTTAACTCTAACCTGATAACCAACCTTTATATTAACCAGGAAACCGGAAGCCATGTTACGACAAATAATATTTCACTGCACGGAGGATTCGTAAGGAATAATATCAATGTTACCCTGAATGGCGAGGGATGTGAAAGTAATTCCTATGGATTGTTCCTGGCTGATCGTGAACAGCATGTTGATAATTATCTGTTTATTGATCATGCAAAACCAAATTGTTACAGCAGGCAGTTGTTTAAAGGAATACTTGATGACAAGGCAACCGGGGCATTCAATGGCCGTATCCTGGTAAGAAAGGATGCTCAGAAGACCAACGCTTTCCAGACTAACAACAATATCCTGATTTCGGATGACGCAATAATGAATTCCAAACCCCAGCTGGAAATTTATGCAGATGATGTAAAATGCAGCCATGGTGCAACAACAGGCCAGCTGGATGAAAATGCATTGTTTTACCTGCAGAGCAGGGGTATTCCGAGATCAGAAGCGCGCCTGCTTATGCTTAACGCTTTTCTTCATGAAGTGATTGACAAAATCAATATAGCACCCCTGAAGGACAGAATAAGCAACCTGGTTGGCAAACGCCTGCGCGGAGAACTTTCAAGGTGCAATAATTGTACGATGAATTGTGGTCAAACCCAGCTGTCATAGACATGGAATTCCTGTCAGATAAAAATATTGAGGAGATAAGAAAGGATTTCCCTATACTCTCCACCAGGGTATACGGTAATCCTGTTGTTTACTTCGACAACGGGGCAACAACCCAGAAACCCATGGTTGTTATCGATGCAATTTCGGAATTTTACAGGGAGAAAAACAGCAGTGTGCATCGCGGTGTTCATTTTTTAAGTAACAGGTCAACGGAAGCCTATGAACAGGCAAGAGAAACAGTACGGAAGTTTATTAATGCAGGCTCCGTAAAAGAGATAGTATTTACCAGCGGTGCAACTGCATCAATAAATGCTGTTGCCTTTTCATTTGGTGAAAAGTTTATCAAACCGGGAGACGAAGTCCTGATCTCAGGAATGGAGCATCATTCCAATATTATTCCCTGGCAGATGCTTTGCGAACGGAAGAAAGCTCAACTGAAAATCTTTCCTTTTAAAAGTAACGGCGAAGTCGATATTGATGGATTTATTAAAGCATTTTCCAAAAAAACCCGGATAGTAGCTTTTACTCATGTGTCCAACACACTGGGCACTATTAATCCTGTAAAAGAAATGGTATACCATGCTCATCAGCATAATGTACCTGTTCTGGTCGACGGAGCCCAGGCAATACAGCATGGTCAGGTAGACGTAGCTGAAATGGATTGTGATTTTTATGCATTTTCAGGTCATAAGGTATATGGGCCTAACGGGATCGGAGTACTTTATGGCAAGGAAAAATGGCTTGAAGAGTTACCACCTTACCAGGGAGGGGGAGATATGGTGGATAATGTGACTTTTGAAAAAACCACCTATAACGTTCTGCCGTATAAGTTCGAAGCAGGTACCACTAATTATGTCGGGGCTATTGGGCTTAAAACTGCACTTGATTACATTTCAGCAATAGGGATTGACAAAATTGGCCGCTATGAAAAATCGCTCCTTCACTATGCTTCTGAAAAACTGGCTTCAATTGATGGCCTCAAAATATACGGAACTGCAGAGAACAAAATAAGCATTATCTCGTTTCTGCTTAATCAGATCCATCCGTATGATGCCGGCATGGTTCTTGATAAGCTGGGTATAGCTGTCAGAACAGGAGCGCATTGTAATCAGCCAGTGATGGATTATTACGGAATTGAAGGCACATTGAGGGCATCCATGGTTTTTTACAACACGAGAGAAGAAATTGACCGACTTTATGAGGGACTCCTGAGGATTAAAAAAATGTTTGGCTAATTAATTTTGATATGACAATCCAGGAAATACAGGACAATATTATCAGTGAATTTGAGGTTTTTAATGACTGGCTGGATAAATATGATTATCTCATCAGCCTTGGCAATGATCTTCCTGCGATTGATCCGAAATATAAGACTGATGAATATATCATTAATGGATGCCAGTCAAAAGTCTGGTTAAGGGCGGATCTTAGTAATGGGAAGATTGTTTTTACAGCAGACAGTGATGCGATTATTACTAAAGGAATAATATCCCTGCTTATCAGGGTGTTATCGAACCGTGCACCGGAAGAGGTTATGAACAGTGATCTTTATTTTATTGACAGGATCGGATTGCGTGAAAATCTTTCTCCGACCCGGTCGAACGGCCTGCTTGCGATGACAAAAAAAATGAAGCTTTATGCCCTGGCTTATTATACAAGGCAGCAGATGGGGAATCCTATAAAAGATTAATCGTTAATCTTAAATTCGTTTGAAAAATTATGGACGCAGACAACGAATTTCTCCAGTTAGAAAGTGAAATTGTAAAGGTCCTTAAGAACATATATGATCCGGAAATACCTGTGAACATTTATGATCTTGGACTTATTTATGAAATTAATGTGGATGATAGTAATAATGTCAGGATACTGATGACACTGACAACACCAAACTGTCCCATTGCCGACCAGCTTCTTGAAGAGGTTGAACAGAAGGTGAAAGCTACTGACGGTGTAAAGTCCTTTGAACTTAAGCTGACATTTGATCCACCCTGGGATCAGTCCATGTTATCCGAAGAAGCAAAACTGGAATTGGGGTTTCTGTAATAATTATAATCATTAATTTTTGGAAGCAACTTCTGAAAGTGCGGATTTAAAAAATCGCAGCCAGCTAATCTTTGGTGAGGCTCTGCGCCTCGGATTTCTTGATTGTGGGATCACCACTTCCGATTCACCTGAAAATGCCGCACTACACCTAAGTGATTGGATCAGAAATGGTTATCACGGAGAGATGAAATATATGGAGGAACATGCGGATTTGCGGGCTGATCCCGGGAAATTGGTCAGCTGGGCCAGATCGATAATAGTTGTTCTTCAGAATTATTATACATCCAGCAAGCAGGAAGATCCCACCGCGCCTATCATTGCCAGGTATGCTTTTGGGCAGGATTATCATTCCGTTATTGAGAAAAAACTTAAAAAACTTCTTGATTTTATACAAACTGAAATTCATTCATGCCAGGGCAGAATTTTTATTGATACTTCGGCGGTGCTTGAAAAGTCTCTTGCACAAAGGGCTGGTTTGGGATGGCGCGGGAAAAATTCTCTGCTTATTTCGAAAAAATCCGGTTCATTTTTCTTTATAGGGGGGATAATTACTGATCTTGAGCTTGAATACAATCAAATCCCCGGTAAAGATTATTGCGGCAATTGCAGGTTATGCGTTGATGCCTGTCCGACTGGTGCGCTTGTCCAGCCGCATGTGCTGGATGCAAGAAAATGCATTTCATACCTTACTATTGAGAACAGGATTGGCGGACTTCCTGTTGAATTAAAAGGACGTTTCCAGAACAGGATTTTGGGATGTGATCTCTGCCAGGAAGTTTGTCCCTGGAACCGCAGGGCGGTTCCTCACAATGAGCCGGGATTAAAACCTGATCCGGAGCTTCTGGAAATGAGCAGGAATGAATGGTATGCGCTTGATGAAAAAAAATTCACCTGTCTTTTTAAAGACACTCCTTTTGAACGGTTAAAGTACAAGGGATTGATAAGGAATCTGGATTTTGTAAAATAATAGGACTCACCTAATAACTTTTGCTGACTCACCCCCTAACCCCCTCTCTTGAAAGAGAGGGGGAATGACGGACTTACCCAAATTTGGTCGGGGTGAGTCAGGTTCAGGACAGTGAGTCCGGAAAGGCCTAAATACCTTATCTTTTTACAACTCCTTTATCATAACATTTCTGAACTGCACTAAAGCCGGGGGGCTCACCCATTCACCGTTTTCTTTATTTCCGTGATGCTGGAAACCAATTGGTCCTTCAACCGGCAAGCCTGGCAGAGAAGCATTTTTAATTACCATAATGCCATTTTCCTCAACTGTGAGGCGATCTCCTTTTACAGTGATGACGAATGTATTCCATTCCCCGATGTTATGGTCGGCATTGGTTATTGGTGTAACACCACGGCGAACTTCAGGTGACATTGATTTATCCATCCTGTACCCATATACTTCCCCGCAACCAATAGGCCAGCACCATATATTAACCTGCTGTTTCCCTCTTCCTCTGAATAATATCCCGGAATCTGAATCAGGGACCACCATTGTGATTTCCTCCCCTTTCTCATTCAGTTTATGATCACCACTGGGCAGGATTAATGGCACATTCTTATTCTTCCATGGTGTTTCTTTTATCCTGAAGTCGACATACAGTATAAAGTCCTTATAAGCCTTTACACTCCAGAGGCTTTTATCCCCCGGAGCTTCGCTTTCTGCATCATAATCAATAATTCCGTCGATAATCTTCCAGTGTCCGTTATCACCTTCAGGGACCTTCCAGTTCGTAAAATCTTTCCCGTTAAAAAGGGACACGAATCCTCCTGTGAGTTCTTTTTTGGCAGCAGATTTACCTTTTTTTGACACCTCTTTTTGTGAATTTGCATTAACAACAAAAACAAGCATCAACGTCGCAAGTAATAATGATCTGATTTTCATAGGTTTGTTTTTTAAAATTATAATTAAATGTATCTAACTATAGTGGTTCTGTAGCCCCTGACTGCCAGTCAGGGGTTGACTTCACACCAGCCGCCGGCAGGTCCCCTATCCAGATTAGTTCTCTGAATTAAAGACAGTTACCACGATTTTCCTGACCTCCCTTGGCCCGTCAAATTCACACAAGAAAATATTCTGCCATGTTGATAAACCAAGTTCACCGTTAATTATCGGGATTGTTTCTCCGGGTCCGACAATTCCGGCTTTAAGGTGAGCATCTCCGTTATTATCCTGTGCGTCATGCTGCCAAACCCCTGAAGGGATAAGTTTTTTGAGCAGGTTAATTACATCATTCTGCACCGACTGGTCCCAGTTTTCCTGTATCATAATGGCGGCTGTGGAACCCTGGACATATACTGATGCCATGCCAGAGTTTATCCCGCTTTTTTTTACCATGGCTCTGACCTGGCTGGTAATATCATAAAGACCCTCCCGCTTGTTAGTGCTTATTTGTATTATATCCTGCATTTTGATAATTTTAGCGGCCCGTCAGTTTGCTAAATTTTACGCAAATTTACGAAACTAAAGGATAGAACGGTATGATACACCAGGATTATGATTGGCATTTGAAAGATAAAATGAATATCTATGCCCAATCCTGGGAACCTGATAATCACCCTTCCGCTGTTATAAATATAATTCATGCATTTGGAGAGCACAGCGGAAGGTATCAGAAATGGGCGGGATTATTTGTTGAAAAAGGAATGGCCGTCCTTGCATCAGATCTCATCGGGCATGGAAAATCATATGGCAAAAGGGGATGCATAAAGAATTACCAGGTTTTTCTTGACCAGATTGAACTTCAGATTCAGAAATCTGCTGAATTATTTCCTGATGCCCCGCCGATACTTTATGGCCACAGTATGGGAGGAAATCTTGTAATAAACTATGCGATGTCAAAAGATTCACCGGCATCTGCAATTATTGCTTCAGCTCCCTGGTTGCGGCTTGTTTATGATCCTCCTGGTTATATTCTTTTGTTTTCCAGGATACTCAGGCCTTTTTTTCCATCCCTGACTGTGAAAGCCGGGATTGATAACACATACAGGTCCCATGATCCCACTGTAAGCGAGAGACTGAAGGAAGATCCTCTGCTTCACCGAAGAATGTCATTACAGCTGTTTCATGAGGTTTCCCGGCATGGCTTGTACGCAATGAGAAACATTTATAAGATCAATTGTCCCTTATTATTAATGCATGGAAGCAGCGACCGGTGGACATCCCCTGAGGCGACAATTGAATTGGCAACTAATACCAGCAGGCTGACCAGGCTGAAAATATGGGACGGATTATATCACGAACTTCACAATGAGATCGGATATATGGATATTTTTAATTATATTATTGACTGGCTTGTTGAAATGAAGATAATTGACCATGGAAAAATTCAGAACGGAGGTTAAGGTTACTCCATCGCCATTTAAGATAAATCACAGATCATCCGTCATGATGATTGGCTCCTGTTTTACTGAAAATATTGGGGCCAGGCTGTCTGAATATAAATTTGATGTGGATATTAATCCTTTTGGTATCGTTTATAATCCGATGTCTGTCAGTCAAAACCTGGACGCTGTTCTTTCCGGGAAAAAATATGTAATAAATGATCTTTACAATTACCAGGATTCATGGATCAGTTTTGACCACCATAGCAGGTTTTCATTCCCCGAGCCTGAGATCTGCCTGAGAGAGATAAACAGCCGGATCGAAACTTCACATAACCGGATCAGAACTATCAAATATCTTATAATCACGTTCGGAACTGCATGGATTTATAAGATCGCAGAATCAGGCAGACCAGTATCCAACTGTCATAAACTTCCTGCCAGTTTTTTTGAAAGGCAATTGCTTAAGACTGATGACATTTTCACGATTTATAAAAACCTGATAAGAAACCTGATCAAAGTAAATCCGGACATAAGGGTCATTTTTACTGTAAGCCCTATCCGTCACTGGAAAGATGGTCCTGTACAAAATACTGTTAGCAAATCGACACTTATTCTCACTATACATGAATTATTAAAATCATTTAATTGCACTGAATATTTCCCGGCTTATGAAATTGCTCTTGATGATTTAAGAGATTACCGTTATTATGCAGAGGATATGATACATCCAAACAGCCAGATGACAGGCTATATCTGGGATAAATTTTGCCAGGCGTACTTTGAAGATGAAACTTTGAAAATTATGAAAGATGTTGGCAAATTGAACAGTGCGTTAAAACATAAGCCATTCCGCCCCGGGACACCCGGACACATTGAATTTCTGAAAAGCCAGTTAGAATTGGTCCGCTCCTTAAAACAAAAATACCCCTTCCTGAATTTTTCTGATGAGGAGAATTCTTTTGAAAGACAGCTCTCACTTTAAAGAAATTCCAATCCTTGTTTATTTAGCAGAAATTGCATTGAAAAATCCTCAGGAATTTATGGCATTAATTTTGATTTCCATTTGAAGATATTTGTCAATTCACAGTTGTTTTTTAATTTTATAGAAAAAAATATGAAAAAACACGTTGGCTGGATCATTGTCAGCCTGATGCTGTTCTCAGCTGATTCGGTGTTTTCTCAGGTAAATTACAGGGTAATCAAAGTAAATGGAAGTATAATTTACGTAAGAACAGGTAATAACATGACTCAGGGAGATGTCTTCACCGAAGATGAGGACCTGTCTTTCCAGACCCCAAATTCCAGAGCCGCTGTAATTAATCCAAGTTCAGGCAGATTCATTCTTTCTCCTGATAATTATGAAAACCTGTCCTCTGCAAAATCTAATTTCCTTCCGGCAATGAGCAACCTCAGTACGCGCGGAGGAATCATTAATAACATGACAGACCTTCAGAATCAGTTCAGTGATGATATGGTAATTCTGTGTGAAGCGGGTTATTATCTCAATCCTTATAAATTTCCGATGAATGAAAACCAGTTTTTTTTCCTGAAATATGAATATAAAGGTGAGGAAATCAATAAGAAACTGAAATTCGAACAGAACAAGCTTAAATTTTCAAGGGAAGAGATCCTTAAAGTTGATGAGATGCCAATTAAAGAAATTGATAATCCTGATATCGGTTTTTATTATTACAATAACGGAGCTGCTGAATATATAAGTGATTTCAGGCTGGTTTTACCCAACCTGGAACAATTGAACACAGAGCTTCAGATCATCCTCGATGAGTCTCCCGGTAAATCATTTAACCAGAAAGTCAATGATGTTTCAGGTTACCTGTTTGAGTTTTACGGAAAACCTGATAAACAGGATGTAATAAATCATCTTGAAAAGGTTTTCGGACTGGTAAAGGAAGAATAGCTGCCACCGGAGAGTAAATATCTCTTCAGTTTTTTATTTAAATATCCCCCTTCAATTTCAAAAATACTGCGTCCGGGAATGGATTGTTTTTCGTAAATTCCCATTTCTTTTCCTGAAAAAACATAAATATGAAAGTCAGGTACATTTTTCTCATATTATTGATTCAGTTTGTATGCCTCTCCCTTACTCCCCAGAACTTCAAATTGCCTGTGATAAATTACACCAGCAAAGAGTATGGCCGTGGTTACCAGGCAGTTAATTATTCCATAATTTTAGATAACCGTGATATTGTTTATGCCGGGAATGCAAATGGGATCCTGGAGTATGATGGGAATACATGGGATTTTATCCCTGTACGTCTTGGAGCAAATGTAATCTCAATGGCAAAGGATACCAGTGGAACAATATTTATCGGTTCCCAGAATGAATTTGGGTGCCTTGCTCCTGATGTCACCGGAACTTTGGTTTATAAATCAATTTCAGATTCGTTACCTGAAAATGACCGCCTCTTTAACCAGATCTGGAAAACATACGTCAGCGGAAATAAAGTGTATTTCCAGGCCTATGAAAACATTTTTATACTGGAAGATAACAGGATAACCCCAATATATCCTGAAACTACATTTCATACTTCATTCCTTGTAAACGGGAAATTCTTTGTACGTGAACGAAAACGTGGTCTGGTTGAATATACATCCGGACAGCCAGTTATTGTACCAGGTGGTGAATATTTTTCTGATCTTGGTATTTTCGCAATGCTTCCGATGACAAACTCTGAAAATATTTTTGTGGCAACCCAGGAAAAAGGTTTTTTTCTCTTTTATCCAAATGAAAAAAACACTCCTTTCGTACCAGTTAAAACAAAAAATGATGCTTTTCTGATTCAGGCAGGCATACTCGGTGGATTATTGCTTGAAGATGGAAATTATGCATTCAATACAACTAATGAGGGAATTATTATTACTGACCAGAGGGGAAATATTCTTAATATCTATAATACTCAATCCGGACTGGCAGTAAATGATGTCAAGCAAATATACCAGGACAGGAATAAAAATATCTGGTGTGCTCATAACAATGGTATCAGTCGCATAGATTATTCTTCACCTCTGTCCTTCTATAAGGAAGAATCAGGAATCCGGGGAAGTGCTAAAACAATTATCCGCTACAATGGTTTGCTGTATACAGGAACCACAAATGGGCTATATGTCCAGAAGACGGATGGAGGACTTACAGGTTCTCTGGAATTTAATCCAATCCCTGATTTTTTGCACCAGGTATTTATATTAAAGGAAATAGATGGAAATCTTATTATTGGTACAGATGGCGGACTTTTCATTATGAGGGATAATATTATCAGAATGATTTCCAATATAAATTCGTTTACACTGTCATATTTGCCTGAAAAGAATTGGTTATTTGTTGGAGGTGAACAGGGCTTAAAATTATTCCAGACAAAGCCTTCCGTGAAACTAATAAAGGATTTTCCTGATATACGTGAAGACATAAAACTTATTGCTGAAAGAAAGAGGAGCTTTTATGAAGGAACTGAGCTCTGGCTCGGAACAAGCCTTCAGGGAGCAATAAAAGTAGTTATTCAAAATGATCTTTCACACAAGACTTTCAAATACTATGGTGAGTTTGATGGTCTGAATGAAGGCTGGATCCTGCCTTTCAGTTTAGGGGATTCAGTGATATATGGTACCCGTACCGGTATTTTTATTTTCAATGACGAAGAAGCGCTCAAATCATCATTGCCGGATTCCCTGCTGAATAATCCGGAGAATTACCGGGGATTTTTCGAGGGATCTGTGTTGCTGAATTTCCCGATAACAGCACCCGTCTATGAATTAATGGAAGATCCGGAACGAATCTGGATTAATATCGATAATGAAATAGGATATATTCTGAAAAACCAGACTGATACTATCATTACCATGCCATTTAAAGGAATTGATATAGGACAGATTAATCATATATATCCTGATGCCAAAAGGGTGTGCTGGTTTGCGGCCGACGAGGGACTTGTCAGGTTTGAACTTGATTATAAGAAAGATTTTAACCAGGAATTCAATACTCTGATCAGGCAGATCAGCTTATCAAATGATTCGATATTATTTGACGGAGTATATTTTCATACAGATGCTGATATGGGCATACCCTTCAGGATCATATTATCTCAGCCTGAAGAAAAAATTCCGGTACTGCCTCATTCTATGAATGATCTGCAATTCAGGTTTTCTGCTCCCTTCTTTGATGATGAACAGAAAATCCTTTTTTCATATATGCTTAAAGGTTATAAAGGCAATTACTCGGAATGGTCGTCACAAAAAACAGGGAATTACACTAATCTCCATGCAGGAAGCTATACATTTATGGTTAAGGCCCGCAATGTTTATGGCAGGGAGAGCGGTCCTGCAACATATTCATTTACCATTAAGCCCCCCTGGTACCTGACACCCTGGGCTATTGCCGGATACATAGCCGCTTTTTTATTCATTATATATCTAGCAATCCAGATCAGCCTCAGCAACTTAAAAAGAAAAAATGAAAGGCTTGAACAGATTGTACTTCAAAGGACTGCTGAGATCAGGGCTCAGAATATTGAACTGTCCAGGCAAAAAAAGGAAATCACTGACAGTATTCATTATGCCCAGCGTATACAAAATGCTGTTCTTCCTTCTTTAAAAAATATTGAGAAAAAATTTCCTGAATATTTCATTCTTTTGAAACCCAAAGATATTGTCAGTGGAGATTTTTACTGGTTATCAGATACAGGCCGGAAGATCATCATTGTGGCAGCAGATTGTACGGGACATGGTGTCCCGGGTGCATTTATGAGCATGCTGGGTATCAGTTACCTTAATAAAATCGTTAATGAAAATAAAATCACTGAACCTGATCAGATCCTTGAAAAGCTTAGAGAGAATGTAATTCAGTCTCTCAATCAAACAGGTAGAGAAGGAGAGCAAAAGGATGGTATGGACATGGCTCTTTGTGTAATTGATTTTGATAATCTGACTATGGAATTTGCAGGAGCTCAGAATCCGCTTTACCTTATACGCGGCAATGAATTGGTAGAAACTAAAGCTGACAGGATGCCGGTTGCCTATTATGAACAAATGTCAGATTTTACAAGTCATATAATTCCTTTAAAACAAGGTGATTGTTTCTATATGTTTTCTGATGGATATGCCGATCAGTTTGGAGGCCCGATGGGGAAAAAATTTAAATATAAAGCCTTAAAAGAACTGCTGATAAGAGTTAAAGGAAAATCAATGGCCGAACAAAAAGAACTACTGGAGAAAAATATTCAGGATTGGGCAACTGGACCCGACATGAATGGAAGACAATATGACCAGGTTGATGATATTCTCGTTGTCGGGATCAGAATCTGAATAATGCAAAACTTTTTTTCATATTGCACTGTGTCGCTATGTTTGTTTTTTTTACTGCCACAGTTTGTCTTTTCTCAATCACAGGAAAATTCCCGACCTAAAATAGGAATTGTACTCAGCGGTGGAGCTGCCAAGGGGATCGCACATATCGGTGCCCTTAAAGTAATTGAAGAAGCAGGCCTTCCTGTGGATTATATAGGAGGGACAAGCATGGGGGGAATTATGGCTGGACTCTATGCGATAGGATATAATGCTTCTGAACTTGAAAAGATTGCAATTAATCAGGATTGGACTAATCTAATATCGGACGATATTAACCGCAGAAATATTTCAATAGAAGAAAAGACCGATGAAGATCTGTTTT
>JBGPAO010000019.1:0-19142 GCA_041480755.1 Bacteroidia bacterium | reverse complement strand
CTCTCAGTTATGACAGGATTAAAAAAAGTTTTGGCAAAAAGCTGATGATTGTATTTTCTTACGTGGTTATACTATTAACCTGTGCTATTGTTTTAAATCTTCTTTATTCGGGATTATTCAATACACCTAAAGAAAAAAGGCTGATGAGAGAAAATGGTCAGCTTCTTTTTCAGTATGAACTTCTGAATGAACAAATTTCCAAGCTCGAAACAGTCCTTTCTGATATTGAAAATCGTGATGATAATATTTACAGGACCATATTCAATGCCGAACCTATTCCCAGATCTATGCGTGATGCAGGTTTTGGTGGGGTTAACAGGTATGAATACCTTGAAGGATTTGACCAGTCCGAGACTGTAATTGAAACAGCTAAAAAGCTTGATAAGCTTTTAAAAGCAGTTTATGTCCAAAGTAAATCTTACGATGAAGTTATTGGGCTTGCTGTAAACAGAGAGGATCAGCTGGCGAGTCTCCCTGCCATTCAGCCAATATCAAATAAAGACCTGACAAGAACTGCATCAGGCTGGGGATTCAGGATTCATCCGATATATAAGATTCTGAAGTTCCACTATGGTATGGATTTTACAGCACCCACGGGCACAGAGATCTATGCAACTGGTAATGGCAGAATAATAACTGTTGAATGGTCAAGGAGAGGGTACGGCAACCAGGTCATCATTGATCATGGATATGGATATAAAACAATGTATGCCCACATGAGTGACTTTAATGTCAAACTTAACCAGGAAGTCAAACGTGGTGATGTTATCGGGTATGTCGGCAATACAGGCCTGTCCACTGCACCTCATCTGCATTACGAGGTCTATATGAATAACAAAAAAGTGAACCCCATAAATTATTATTTCAACGACCTCAGTCCGGAAGAATTTGACCGTATGATAGAATTGTCACTGCGTTCCGGCCAGACATTTGATTAATCTACAATCCCGAAGGAATGGAGGAATATAAAGGGGGAAGAATCCCTGTATTAATACCATTTCTGCCTGTCATAATCTTTTTTTCCACAATCTTCAGCTATTCACAGGTAACGACTATCCCTGATTTACAGAAAACCACTAGCCCTGATTCACTGGAAACAACTAGCCCTGAAATCACTATACATATCGGTACTTTCCTTGGCAATGAAAAAAGGAATTATTATGGCAATGAAGCGCCGGAAGATCTGAAAGTTATCTGGAAACATTATCTCGGTAAGGGAAAGACGGTTATTTCCCGGAAAGTGGGCGAGAAGATCTGGGCCGGGGCAGGATGGACCGGTCAGCCGCTGATAGTTGAAGAGGATTCGGATTTATTCCTTATCCAGGGAGCATATGACCACAACCTTAAAAAAATCAGTGCAGATAGCGGAAAACTTATATGGCAGTACAGGTTTGATGATGTTGTTAAAGGTACAGGTACTTTATGGGAAAATCCAAATGACAGCAATCCGGAAACGAGATTTATTATTCTCCAGGGCAGCCGGCTTGGAGTAGGGAACTATCTCGACACAAAACACATCCCAAGTTTTCGCGCGATAAGCTATCTGACCGGAAAGGAAATATGGCGTCTTGATGTAAAATGGACCGATTCGTACAGTCGTGACGCAGATGGCTCCCCGCTGATTATCAATGATACAGTTTATGCAGGATTTGAAAATTCGCTCTTTACAGTACTTGATCCTGATCCGCTCAAAGCGGTACTTAAAGATAATATGCTTCAACCATATATTATTCAGGAGAGGCTGTTGTATAAAAAGGAAGATATAGCTGCGCACAATTATAATCTTGTAACTGAATCATCGCCGGCACGACTCGGGAATCATATTTACATAACATCCGGCTCAGGCCATGTATGGGGATATAATCTTAAATCAAGGGAACTTGACTGGGATTTCAGAACTGGTTCGGATTTGGATGGAACAGTCGTGGTGACATGTGACAGCTGCCTTCTTGTAACGGTCGAAAAACAATACATCCCCGGTCACGGCGGTGCCTTCAAACTCGATCCATCCAAAAAACCGGAAGATTGTGTAATATGGTTCTATCCGGTTGCAGACAGCATTATGTCTTCATGGAATGGAGGCATAATTGGCAGTACAGGTATTTCAGATTCATATCTCGATAGCAGTATCAGATCATATGCGGCTTTCACAGGGATAGACGGCTATCTCTGTGTTGTAAATCATCAGGAGACTGAACCGGGGAAACTGGTCCTCGGTCCCGATAGTCTGACATTATACCCGTGCCCAAAGCTGGTTTATAAAAAATACATCGGCCCGTCTATCTCAACACCTGTATTTGTAGGGAATAAGCTCATTGCGGCAAGTTACTACGGGATATGGCTTTTTATGTTTAATAAAGAAAATACCTTTGCATTAATCGACAGGTACTCAACCACCTTCGAAGCAACTCCTGTTGCATGGAACGGTAAGATTTATATTGCTTCCCGTGACGGTTATCTTTATTGTTTTGGTTCTGAGTAAATAATGATTGTTTATTCAAAGCTTTTTTTATAACTTAGATTTGTCTATTGGACCGGGCCATATTCTGAAATTATATCCCCATGCCTTATAAAGACAAAAAAGTGGAAAAACTTTTTTACACGATCGGTGAGGTTGCGGACATGTTTAATGTAAATACCTCACTTATCAGGTTCTGGGAGAGGGAGTTCGATATAATTAAACCTAAGAAGAATAAAAAGGGGAACCGCCTTTTTACAAAAGAAGATATTGATAATTTCCATATTATATACTATCTTGTCAAGGAACGGGGAATGACCCTTAAGGGTGCCCAGAAAAAACTCAAAGAGAACAGGGAAGATACTATCAATAACCTTGAGGTAATAAAATCTTTGAATAACATTAAAAAAATGCTCCTCGATATCAGGGAAGAAATGAATAACTAACTTTGCTTCTTTTCCTGCCAATGAAAATCAAGGAAATTATTTCATGCATCGAATCGTATGCCCCACTATCCTTTCAGGAATCATATGATAATTCCGGCCTGATAACCGGCGATCCCCTGCAGGAGATTGAGAGCACACTATTATGTATTGATGTAACCGAAGAGGTTATAAATGAAGCAATTAAGCTAGGTTGTGGGCTCATCATTTCCCATCATCCGCTTATTTTCAGGCCGATAAAAAAACTATCGGATGATAATTTTGTCAACAGATGCATTATTAAAGCTATACGCAATAATATTGCACTTTATGCCGCGCATACAAATATTGATTCAGTCTGCCAGGGAGTGAACAGAAAAATATCCGATAAGCTTGGCTTAATAAATACCCGAATACTTGTCCCGCGGAAGGAAGAATTGCGGAAACTTGTGTTTTTTGTTCCTGTCAGTCATGCTGAAAAAGTCAGGGAGAAGGTATTTGCAGCAGGTGCAGGTCATATCGGAAATTATGACCGGTGCAGTTTCAATACTTCGGGTGATGGAACTTTCAGGGGATCTGCGGACACCAATCCCTTTGTTGGTGAGAAAGGCAAGTCCCATGTTGAAAAGGAAATCAGGGTTGAGACTATTTATCCGGTCTACCAGGAATCTTCAATTATCAGAGCACTGCTTGATGCACATCCTTATGAAGAAGTGGCCTATGACATATATCCCCTGGTAAATGTTTACACTCAGGCAGGTTCAGGCATGGTTGGTGAACTTCCTGAACCTGTAAGTGAGACAGTATTTCTGAAAAGCCTGAAGAATATTTTCAATACCGGCATAATCCGGCACTCCCTATTGCTTAAGAAAAAAATAAAAAAAGTTGCTGTCTGCGGAGGGAGCGGAGGTCAGTTCCTTGACCAGGCTATAAATAGCGGGGCCGGTATTTATATAACATCAGATATCAGGTATCACAATTTCTTTGATGCCGACCGGAAGATTGTCATCGCTGATACAGGGCATTATGAAAGTGAACAATTCACGACAGAATTATTTCATGAACTAATATTGAAAAATTTCCCTAAATTTGCGGTTCATTTTTCGGGTATAAATACAAATCCTGTTAATTATTTTTAAATATGGCAGCAGCAAAAAAACAAGTAGAAGAAGTAACCGAAATGTCGGTCGAGGATAAGCTTAAGGCTCTTTTTGAACTTCAGCAGGTTGATTCGGGAATTGATCGTATAAAAATACTTAGGGGAGAATTACCGCTTGAGGTGCAGGACCTTGAAGATGAAGTTGAAGGGCTTGAAACACGTGTCAAGAACTTTGAGAAAGAAATAAGCGTGCTTCAGGATTCTATATCCAAGAAAAATAATGAGATCGTAACATCAAAAGGACTTATAAAGAAATACCAGGATCAGCAGAATAACGTAAGGAATAACAGGGAATTCGATTCAATCTCAAAAGAAATTGAATTTCAGACACTCGAGATTGAACTTTCTGAAAAAAGGAAAAAAGAATTTTCACAGCAGGTAGACGAAAAAAAGGCTCTGATAGCGGAATCACAAAAGCTGCTGGATGAAAGGAAGGGAGATCTTCAGAATAAAAAATCAGAACTTGAAGAGATCATTACAGATACGAAAAAGGAAGAGGAAAACCTGCTTAAACGCTCAACTGAGATCCAGAAATCTGTGGAACAGCGTCTGGTCATTGCATATCAAAAGATACGCACAAATGCCAGAAACGGCCTGGCTGTCGTTACAGTCCAGCGTGACGCCTGTGGCGGATGTTTTAACAAGATCCCACCCCAGAGACAACTTGATATCCGTTCCCGTAAAAAGATTATCGTTTGCGAATATTGTGGCAGAATCCTTGTCGACTTTGGAGGCGAAGAACAGTCCCCCGAAAAGTAGAAATTCACCGGCATTTCGAAATTTCAAGTAACCTTTTCCCGGTTAACTTATCACCGGTACTCCGGAACATTTAACAATTGTTTGCGGGTGTCATTATAGAACTCTTCCAGTATTACCAGTTCTTCTTTTGTAAGTTTCAGCAGTTCTTTTTCCGGGTCGGTTAGATTGCCAGGGATTAACCTGAACCTGGTTACCTCATTTATTACAGGTTTTTGTACCCAGACTGGCAGGTATGAGAAACCAGTCGGAAGTGTCTTTTCAGTTTTGGTTATTTCCAGGGTGAACATTATCCCGCCATTCCTGTATCTTTCCCGCTGATTGGATATGAAATTCCCAAGTGAGTACACAACAGGAACGAAATCAGCTGAATCATTTCCATTGTATAATATCTCAAAAGGCTGGACAACATGGGGATGAGATCCAATTACTGCATCGACACCTTCATTCGCAAGGAACCTGGCCATGGATTTCTGGACCATATTCCCGTCCATTTCATACTCATTACCCCAGTGCATGCAGGCAATGATGAAATCAGGATTTACTTTCCTGACCTTCTGTATATCACTACGGATCAATAAAGTGTCAATATAATTAATAATATTGGGTGGGGAAGGAATCAGTCCGTTTGTACCATAGGTATAATTCAGAATTGCGAGAAGTATATTATTTTTTTCAACGATCAGAGGATACCTTGTTTCCCTGGACTCATCTGATTCGAATGATCCCGTCATTATGAGGCCTTCTTTCTTTGTGATACTGATAGTTCGCTCCAGACCTTTCTTACCTCTGTCAAGTACATGGTTGTTGGCATTAATAAGTATATCGAACCCCGCTTCCTTCAGGTTGGCTGCAAGTTCATCAGGGCTCGAGAATTGGGGATATCCTGTATAAGGTTCTCCGGCCAGTGTCACCTCGAGGTTCCCGATAGCGATATCTGCTTTCTGGATGATTGGTTTCAGTTCAGAGAAACAGTAACTGTAATCATAAGCCCCGTTTTCTTTGTAGAATGCCGCATTGATCTGTGCATCATGCCCCATAATATCGCCGGCGAACAGGATGGTAAGGCGGCTTGTATCAGATAAAGATGATCCGGCAAATACCTGCTGTCCGGTTGTCAGGAACAAAATCAGAAAGGAAATATTTATTTTCAGAGGTTTCAGATTCTTCTGTTTTAATCAGGCTCTTTCTTCCCTTTATCCTTACAGCCTTGTTTTCTTAAATTCCGTTGGCTGAAGCCAACGGCAATTGATCCTTAGTTGACTGGCAGTTGATTTGTAATCCCGCAACTCCCGACTCGCCTCGTGGTCGGGATTCCTGCACCCTGTACCTTGTACCCTGTACCTTCTTCAGTTCCTCACCATTTTCCGCCGGCGCCGCCACCACCGAAGTGGCCACCTCCGCCGCCGCCGAAACCGCCGCCGAAGCCGCCTCCGCCAAATCCTCCAAATCCTCCGGAACCAGTCTTGAAATTTTTAAAGCTGCCTTTATGGGAGTTTTTTGAACCGCTCAGCAGGAACAATGCCAGCCAGAATGGGAGATTATTCCTGCCGGCAGAGTAATACCTCGACTTCCTGGCGCCAAAAACGGAGAATACTATTATCATTATAATGAGTGGTACAAGGATTTCCATTATTGGAGATTTCTCCTCTTTTGATGCCAGATATTTTTCGGCTGTGTATTCACCCCTGGTCAATGAGATAATTGTGTTTGTGGCCGCATCAAATGCCTCATAGAATTTCTGTTCTTTAAAATAAGGTACCATTTCGAGATCAACAAGACGGTTAGCAACTGCGTCAGGGACGGCACCTTCAAGCCCATACCCTGTTGCAACCCAGGCTTCACCATGTTTCCTGTCTGGAGAGGGATTGAGAAGTATAACGATCCCGTTATCTTTTCCCTTTGTACCAACACCCCATTTTTCACCCAGCTGTTGAGCAAAATCTGAAATAGCGTACCCCTTCAGATCATCAACGATTACGATATAGATCTGCGTGGAGGTCTCATTATAAAAGGTCTGTAATTTGCTTTCAAGTTTCTGCAAATCAGCCTGATTCAGTAGTCCGGAGAAATCATTCACCATCCTGGGCGGATACATGGGATCAGGGATGTCCTGTGCTATCAGTGACTGCAACATCAGGATTGCTGATGCTAACAGTATGATATTTTTTTTGTACATATAAATTGCAGATCTCTAGTTTTGGCCGAATGAAATTTCATCCGGCAGCTCATTAATATCATCGGGACGATGCGGAAAATGATTTTTTAACTGGGTACCTGCATTCATAATGCCTTCCGCCAGTCCGCCTGTAAAATCACCTTCCCGGAATTTATTTGCAAGTATATCCATTGTACTATCCCAAAAATTTTCAGGCACCACTGCATTTATACCTGCATCTCCCAGTATAGCTATTTTATGATCGTCATAAGACATATAAAATAAAACGCCATTTCTGAGGTTTGTCTTATGCATGCCCATCTTTTCAAAGAGATAGGCCGCGCGATCGGTTGGTTCGCCAAGACAAAGCTTTTCAACATGGACGCGTATTTCACCTGAAGTATTGGATTCAGCATCCCGGATAGCATCCAGTATGAGAACCTTCTGTTCCTTTGAAAAAAAAATTGACGGCTTCATTATTAAAACTCAACGGTTGGAGGAACCTCACTACCTTCGCGGGCTTCAAAATATTCCTTCTTGTCAAACCCGAAAATTTTAGCAACAATAAGTTGAGGGAATTTCCTTATATACTGGTTATAAGTCATAGTGGCAGTATTGAATTTCTGCCTTTCAACTGCAATCCTGTTTTCTGTACCTTCAAGTTGTGCCTGCAGGTCAAGGAAGTTCTGGTTAGCCTTCAGGTCCGGATATTTTTCCACAACTACCAGAAGCCTTGATAATGCTGAACTCAATTCATCCTGTGCCTGCTGGAACTGCTGAAGCATATCGGGATTCATATTCTCAGCATTAATGTTTATACTTGTCGCCTTTGCCCTGGCTTCGATCACCCTGGTGAGAGTTTCCTGCTCATATTCTGCATAACCTTTAACCGTAGCAACAAGATTAGGTATAAGGTCGGCACGCCTCTGATAGGCGTTTTCAACCTGTGCCCACTGCGAGGTGACACCTTCATCAAGTTGTATCATCTGGTTATAACCACAACCTGAAAGTAATGTAACCAGCGTGACCAGCAAACCTGCCTGCCAAACTCTGCGAAATGATATTTTCATTTTTGTACTGATTTTTGATTGTTTCAAACTAAAAGTTCAAAATTATAAAATTAAAGTATGGATGTTATATTTTATCGGAGGGATTTATGAATTAACTTTGTCAGGAAGAAAGAGAGAGGGGGAGAGGGGGAGAATGGGTGAGGGGGTGAGGAAGACAGGAAAATACGGGATCTGGGATCTGCGAATCCAAGGTCTGAAATTATCATGAGGTGATGAAGCTTACGAATCTGATAATCTGATAATCTGATAAACCTGATAAACCTGATAAACCTGATAAACCTGATAAATCCGAAAAATCCGTACCGATGAATGCCGAAGAATTAAAAAGAGAAATTTTAAAGGGGATACCTGATGAAATTCCGCCTGAACCGATTTATGATACGACAGTTAATCATGCTCCAAGAAGGAAGGATATCCTGACAACTGATGAGAAAAAGCTTGCAATAAAAAATGCCCTGAGGTATTTCAGAAAAGAGCATCATTCAATCCTTGCTCCCGAATTTCTTAATGAGCTGAACAGGTACGGAAGGATCTACATGTACCGTTACAGGCCAGGTTACAGGATCACTGCAGGCAATATTAATGCTTATCCACACAGGTCAAAACATGCGGCGGCAATCATGGTTATGGTTAATAACAATCTTGACGAAGATGTCGCTCAGCACCCTCATGAACTTATTACATATGGCGGCAATGGGGCTGTCTTTCAGAACTGGGCGCAATACCTGCTCACTATGAAATATCTTGGCACCATGACTGATGAGCAAACCCTGGTTCTGTATTCAGGTCACCCAATGGGATTGTTCCCGAGTCATAAGGAAGCTCCGAGAGTGGTGGTTACAAATGGCATGGTTGTTCCAAATTACTCATCAACAGATGATTATGAAAGACTCAATGCTCTTGGCGTAACCCAGTATGGTCAGATGACGGCCGGATCATTCATGTATATCGGACCCCAGGGAATTGTGCACGGGACTGCAATTATGGTGATCAATGCCGGCAGAAAGATCAAAAGAAACATGGAAGATGGACTTGCCGGGAAGGTCTTTGTGACATCCGGCCTGGGTGGCATGTCAGGAGCCCAGCCAAAAGCTACTGTGATTGCAGGCGGGATATGCCTTGTGGCAGAAGTTAATCCCAAAGCTATACTGAAGAGGAAATCACAGGGATGGATCGATGAGGTGTATGACAATCTGGATGAAACCATTTCAAGGGTAAATGCGGCAAGGAAGAAAAAAGAGGCTGTTTCAATTGCATATGCAGGAAATATTGTCGACCTCTGGGAGAGGCTTGTCAGGGATGGGATATCGGTCGAACTCGGGTCGGACCAGACTTCGCTGCATAATCCCTTTGCAGGAGGTTATTATCCAGCAGGTTTGAGTTTTGATGAATCAAACAGGCTGATGGTTGATGACCCGGAAAAATTCAGAATGGCGGTGCAGGAATCTCTAAAGCGCCAGGTTGCGGCCATTAATATTATGGCAGGGAGAGGAATGTATTTCTGGGATTATGGAAATGCCTTCCTCCTTGAATCAGGCCGGGCTGGAGCAGAGGTTTTTAAGCCGGGCGGAGGATATCGCTACCCGTCATATGTTGAAGATATTATGGGGCCATTGTATTTCGATTTTGGGTTCGGTCCATTCAGGTGGGTGTGTACTTCAAATGATCCAAAAGACCTTGAGTTAACTGACCGGATTGCAATCGAAGTACTTGAGAGTCTGCACAGGAAAGCTCCGGAACAAATAAAAACACAGCTTGCCGATAATATTCATTGGATAAGAGAAGCCCAGAAGAACAGGCTCGTTGTAGGATCACAGGCAAGGATATTGTATGCTGATTGTGAAGGAAGGATTGCAATAGCACGTGAATTCAATAAGGCAATCCATGAAGGTATGCTCTCTGCTCCGGTTGTCCTTGGCCGCGACCACCATGATGTTAGCGGTACAGATTCTCCATACAGGGAAACGTCGAATATATATGATGGCTCAATGTTTACGGCCGACATGGCGATACATAATGTAATTGGCGATGCATTCAGAGGAGCCACCTGGATCTCAATTCATAATGGAGGTGGTGTAGGCTGGGGTGAGGTCATAAACGGAGGATTTGGCATGGTTTTGGATGGGACTAATGAAGCAGGGAGAAGACTTGAAATGATGCTTTACTGGGATGTGAACAATGGTATTGCCAGGAGAAGCTGGGCAAGAAATGAAGGTGCGATGTTTACGGCTAAAAGAGAAATGAAACGGAATCCCGGTTTACAGGTCACTATCCCTAATATACCGGATGATAACTTAATTAATGGATTGTTTTAATATGGGTGAAAAAAAGTACAGAAGCGGATTATTGTGGATTGTCTTTCTCGTTTTCCTGGCATCAGGATGTGAAGACTTTCCAATTCTCCCGACAGGAGACGATCCAAGGGATAAAGTTTCTGGATTATGGCTGTGCGATGAAAGCGGAGGTTATCTGAAATCTGTTGAAGAGACATATTACGTCGAAATAGATCCTCATCCTGATGACTCCTCAAAAATTATAATATCCAATTTCTTCAATGTTAATGATGATGCTGAAGCAACTCTCTCAGGCAGCAGGCTGACATTGTCCAGCCAGACACTGGAAGGCGGTTTCACTGTCTCAGGATCAGGCGTGATAAGTAAAAACTATACTCAGATCGACTGGGAATATTTCGTTGATGACGGAAGCGGGCAGGACTACAAGGTAACGGCGGTTTACACTAAAGAGGAATAAAAAACGGTTCCGAGTTCCGAGTTCTGGGTTCCGAGTTCCGAGTTCTGGGTTCCGAGTTCTGGTTCTGGTTAGGGGGTGAGTCCGTAATATATCTAGAATGATTCAGAACTTAGAAGAATCAACGTGCAGTCGCTGATAACTTGTATGCCTTTTGCTTTGGCGAGATCAATAAGCTCCTGGTTAAATGTTCCAGGATTTAAAATGATCCTTGACGGATTAAGTCCGAGGATATAATCATAATATTCTTTCTGGTTATCAGGGCTCAGATAAACTGTTATTGTATGAACATCCGGGACCTGGGGCTTTCCTGTGAGTATTTCAATACCTTCAATTTTTCCCGTTTTTTTACCTACAGGTACAGCTTCATGACCGCGTTTTATAAGGCTTTTTACACATTTATAAGAATATTTTGAAGAATCGGGGCTGGCACCGAGAACAACCGTCTTTGACATAAGTTCCGGGGTATTAAAAGTTTAACCTTGGTTACCCTTCCAAAATTAAATCAATTTTTCTGCGAGCACGACCGCGTAAGCAGCAACACCTTCTTCTCTGCCAACAAACCCGATCTTCTCACCCGTTTTGGCTTTTACAGAGATCTGACCCTCATTTACTTTAAGTGTAAGGGCAATCTGTTTTATCATGGCTGGAATATACGAACTTATTTTTGGCTTTTCAAGGCATACAGTCGAATCGGCCTGAACGAGTTTATACCCTGCGGCAGCGATTATTTCAGCAGTCTTCTGCAACAGGATCCTGCTATCTATATCCTTGAATTCAGCAGAATTATCCGGGAAATGTGTTCCGATATCACCTGCACCGGCAGCACCAAGCATTGCATCGCAGATTGCATGTATCAGGGGATCTCCGTCGGAATGTCCGGCACATCCTTTGCCCCATGGGATTTCAGTGCCGCCTATAACCAGCCTGCGCCCGGGTTCCAGACGGTGGATATCATATCCGAATCCGATCCGGGGGCTCATCACTTTTTCAATTTGTCAAATTCAAAAGCGAGAGTAAAACGGATAGTATTTGCCAGAGGGTTGTTTTGTTTGACCGGTATAAGATAAGAGAAGTCAAGTCCGAAAACATTAAGCCTGATTCCGATGCCGGCGGTAAAAAATTTCCTGTTTCCCTTTGTTGCATGCTCGTGAAAATAACCTCCACGTATTGCAAACTGCTCCCGATACCAGTATTCCAGACCTACAGAATAGGTTATCTCATGCAACTCCTCCTGCCAAACTTTATAACTGCCATCATCATAAGCGACGCCGGGTGCATCCCAGAAAGAACGTATCATTCCAAGAGGTACAGATACATTCGGATCTTTCCCGTGAGCAATTATCTGGTTCCCGTCAGGATCGGTTATTGGAAAGCCTAATGAGTCTACAGCGTATATGGGTGGTGTCGGAACCAGCAGCTTATTCAGGTCAAGTATCACCGTTAGAGAATTATATTCATCGAGCCATGTCGTAAAAGCTCCGCCCAGCCTTAGATTGATTGGAATAAAGGCTTTTTCCTGGTTTTGCGTATAGGAAATCTTATTACCCATATTGGAAATATTCAATCCATAGGCCATTCTCGAATCATAGCTGGAAAGAATTACATCTTTCTGATAATAGAATGCAATATCACCGGCAAAGGCAATTCCAGGATTCGACTGGGCCCCTCCCACATAGGTGCCGCCGGTAAGGTCAGACCGGATGAACCTGAATGCAATTGCGCCCGAAAAATTATCAGTTAACAGCCGTGAATAACCGGCATCAATAGCGAATTCATTTGGATTAAACTGTCCCTGGTTCGTGCCATAAACATTGGTAAAGACAATATTACCCAATGAAAAATACCGCAAAGAAGCACTTACAACCTGCCTGTCGCCGAAACGTTTAAAACCAGCAAGATATGCCAGATTAATATCCCCGATAAGTTTTCTCAGCCAGGGTGTATATGAAACAGCAACCCCTCCTTCACTCTGAATAAAGGCATATTTGGCGGGATTCCAGTGTTGTGAACTGATATCAGGAGAAGTGGCAACTCCTGCATCTCCTAATGCACCGGCCCTTGAATCAGGTGCAATTGTAATGAAAGGCACAGTAACCTGAACCGCATTAAGCTGTTGTCCGGTTGAAATAACCTGGCTCTGTGCAAAAGTAAGATTGGACAAATTGACCAACGCTAGTAAAATCGGTATAAACCGAATTGTTTTCAGCCTCATTTTTATCAGGAAGAGTAAGAGTGACAAAGATAAATATTTTTACTTTCTAACGAAGAATTCACTTTATTATTACAGGTTTTGACTTTTAACAGAAGTTTTTAAACCAGGTAACGATTTTATAAAGTTGGGTGAACAGTTCATCACAGGATCACCAGTTTTTCAAACTTTTCAATTGTCTTTCCTGAATTTGTCCTGACTTTCAGCCTGTAAATATATACACCACGGCCGATTCTGCTTCCGAAATCATCCAGGCCATCCCACACAAAAGGTCCGCAGCGATAACCAGTAGCAGTAATCTGACTTTCAATTGTTTTGACAAGCTTCCCGGATACCGTAAAAACCTGTATCAGTACATCAAGTTCGGCTGACGGCTGGTTATGTTCAAAATAGAAGGAAGTACTTGTAGTAAAAGGATTGGGGTAGTTCAAAAGATTTTTAATAATTATATCTTCAGAAGGTGCCACAATAAACTCGGTAAAATCTTCACTTGAATTATTATGAACATCCCATACTTTCACTGTGAGTTTATGAGCTCCGTCTTCCAGCTTTTTAAGCTGGTACGTAATCTTCCCGCTTTGATAACTGTCTTTATCTGCCTCATAATAATCGTTCAGGACAATGGGATTGACTGTCTTATCATCAAGTATTGCCGTCAGGTCGTGACCTATACCAGTACCGACTGTATTTATACCGCTGCTGTCGCTGATATAAACAAGTATCCGGGGATTCTCATCCGTAGTACCGCCAAATACAAATTTGTCATCATTCATAAAGATTCTCATTACGGGACCTTCATTGTCACCGGATATAGAATCGGATGATCCGCCTATAATAACTCCATCAAAGGAACCATTGGCATCAGTAGAAATATCATTACCATAAAAACTTATTTTCCCCGGTCCATAGTTATAAGAAATATCTTTGGGGACTATAAAATCAAAATTAAATACCCCATTTGTAATTGATGCCTTGCCCTTATAGAGAACGCGGTTACGGATACTAAACGTGAAAGGACTTTCTCCGTCATTAGCCAGTGTTGTTATTACACTTACTTTATCAAAAACAGTCGGATAAAGGGTGCCAGTATATGAGGTGAACACATTCCCTCCGTCATCCTCAATTATCCCTGATACTGTTACTTTTTCAAGTGCCTTCAGGGTATCGGAATCTTCAGTGACCGGAATCCCATTGATAGCTGTGGCAGAAATTTTATACTTCGGATAATTAAGTATAACTGCCGGATCCCCAAGCAAAGCAAAACTTCGTCTGTTAATACCGGCACCGGAGTTATTTTTTGTTAACCTGATAATATCGCCAAGTCTTAAATACTGTTGATCATCGTTTTTTTCAAAGGCAAAGTTGTAAAACTGTTCATTTAATGCATGATTAGGGCCGGAATAGACCAGCCTTGTAGTTGAAAGCAAAGCCACTCCGCCGCCTTCAGGATTCAGAAGCACATATTCGCCTGCCGAGGTATGTTCCCAGTCGTCAAAACGGCTGAATTCACAGGTGGCTGTTATAAACAGAGGATATTTATCCTTATTGTCCCAGCTCATTATATCATTGATCTCCAGTATGCGTTCATGTGCAAGGCCGTTCTCCCCTCCATGCCCCGTATAGTTTATTATAAGCGCTCCTTTATTGATCCGCTGGTTTATTGCCTCATTGACATCGGGATAGCGTTGCCCGGATGAAGTTGTTACCTGCTGGTATGCATCAAGATAAATTTTGGCTATTATGAATCCCGGGCGTTTCTGTTCAACACTTTTTGCAAGAGCATCTGCCTGGGTCATATGTGTGTTAAAATCCTCATCATCCGCGATGAAGCAAAGTGTATTTCTCCAGTCTCCCATGCTTCCCGGACCCGAATAGGATATTGTTTTATCTGTCACCTCCCGGGCTTCTTCAATGCTTTTAACAGGGAACCGGCCGATGCCAATATCAAGAAGTCCGGATGATCCTCCTTCATTTTCATCAAGAAGTCCGAAAAAATCATCGGTTACAAATGAACTTACCGGGCTTAAAGAGTTTGGTGACTGATATGTCAGGATATAGTTGGTATTGCCCTCATCCCGTGACTTGTTATCATATGAACCGTCACCGAATAATAACAGGTATCCTGGAATTTCATCTTCGGTGGCAGCCCTGTCATAAAACATCCTTGCCATGTCCCTTATGGCAGACACATCCGGTGATCCGGATGAGAATTCATTATAAACCTGCCGGGTTGTCACAACAAGCGTGTCAAGACCGTCCTGATCATGCCGGTATGTGGCAAGCCTTCTTGCTTCAGTTATGAAATCCGGGTGGCTGACAATAATGTAATCCGGTTGAACAGAACCATGGATGTCCTGGTTAGGGATACTTCCGAAATCAGGACCTTCAAATGTAGCTCTGGGGAAATAATCATCCGGATGAAATGCCACGAATTCTCTTAAAGAATCAGTCCGGGCCAGGAAAGTGAGAGTCGTTCCATCAAAAGAAGTGACCATTTTTCTTACATTTGCAGGATTCGTAATATCCCAGACAATAGTACCCTGCCGGGCATCAGCAACCCTGTATTCAGCCATATCCGGGATAGCAACAGACCGGCTGTCACGAAAAACTAACTGCCCGTAGAGCAGGCCGGTCGTCATTCTTAAGGAGCTTCTCGCATTAACAGTAATATAATCGAGCCATCCCTGGGCAGATGATGAATTTTTATTATACTGAATATTAATATTTATTTGTGCTGAAGAAGAATAAAATCTGAAAGTATCTTTTATTGAATAAGCATAGGTAGCGGTATAAAGACTGAGGTTGGTCCCTGGTATTTTCATCTGGCCAAGAAAATTATTATTAGCCGAAACCATAAAACTTGTTGTATCAGTTGCCCTGGCGAGAAGGTTTAAAGACATTCTGACAGGCTCTGATGTGACCAGGTCAGGGATGCTGAATTCAAAATCCTGGGATGTGACGATGTCGAAATTTTCACCGTACCATTCGCTGCCTGATGCAATCATATTCCTTTCATTCAGTTCATGGTGGAAGATGGCATCATATTCTGTAACAGTCCCGGATGGTGAGCCGGTCATAGGAGATTCCTCCCTGATTATTTTTCCGGGGCCGAAATCCGATGTAATAAAATAGTAAGTTTTCAAACCAAAAAGATTAACTTCCCTGTTAAAATATTTTTTAGCCTGATCAAATTTCCAGGAATCCTGCCCTTTCGCGTAAAACAGGATATAATCGCCTTCATTGAAAGTCTCGTCATCACCGTATTCAAACCAGATGGCATTCTCCATGAGATCATCCGGCCGTGGTTCCGAGTTATTGACCGGCAGCATCGCTCCGCCATTTCCATATATTCTTACTTCTGAAGGGTTTGCTATACCCATCCCGATAAGGTCCTCATAGGTCAGTTTTACAACGCGATCTCCTGAAGTTCCAATCCTGAACCATTTACCGGAGCTCAGTACAGAATGAGCCGCATAATCTTTTCTTGTGGGCATTACTGACAATCCTTTGCGTTCCGTTTTTGGTGTGATTTTAAGCGAGAACTGCACCAATCTTTCCAGGCTGTTGTTTGCCGGATTTCTTCTTAAGGGAATAAAGGTGACCTGGAGATACGGAGCTTTCCTCATGTACACAATACGTGAATCAACATCTATTTGCTGAGTTATCTTATCAAGATGTTTAATATTCTTAATTTCTTCATTAACAAAGGTTTCGTACCTGGTTTCCTGAAGTTCAACTTCAAATTCGAGATTATTTTCTATCTTTATCAACTCATAATAATTTGGAATTAAGGTATTTAGATCAGGATAATCGGCATTTTTGAAGTAGAGGTACTGTATGGATTGGTCATCTGTAACCTCTTTCATGACAGGCAGCCATTCAATGGATCTCAGGCCGGATGCGGATTGTGCGAATGATACTGCCGGTAAAAGAAGATAAGATAACAGGAAGAGGAACCGCATGGTGAAATTTTATGGAAATATAGGTATTTCGATTAAATGATATGCCGTTATACAAGAATTATGCTGGTATAAACGTTCATTTCACTAACGCGGGGCATTGTAGATTATTGTAAAACCAAGTTCTATAAATTTGACAGGTTCATTAAGGAAAATATCAGTGCTGTTGCTTTTCGTGGCCGGAAGCATCATTTATGGAACAGTATACCTGAATGCCCAGGATCCTTACCTTTCACAGTATTATTCCAACACTGTTTATCTGAATCCCGCATTCACCGGATCATCGGGGTTGCCCCGTATATCTATTGGTTACCGCAACCATTTTCCGTCTATGGGCCAGGCATTTGTAAATTACCATGCTGCATTTGATATGCCTTCAGAACTGGTACATGGTGGATTTGGCTTCAATATAATGAATGATGTCCAGGGCAAAGGACAATTAAGCAATTTGAGGATCGATGGTATTTATTCCCATGCCGTGATTTTAAGTCCTGAGATCGAGATGATAGCAGGATTGCAGGCATCCTATGTCATCCGGTCCCTGAGAATTGATGGACTTATATTCCCTGATGATATAGACAACCTCACAGGAATGTATATTGGCCAGACGGAGGCATTATCTGATCAGACCTCAGGATTTCCTGATTTTGCGGCAGGCATATTGTTTTTCTCACGTGCCTGGTATGCAGGATTTGCTGTTCACCATCTGACAGCACCTAATATATCATTCAGCAGGAATTACAGGGAGCCCCTGCCCAGGAAATACACCTTGCATGCAGGAATAAATATACCGGTATTCGAAAAGAGATTCGGCAGGGAGTTCCTGCAGGTTAATCCCAACCTGGTCTACATCCAGCAGGGTTCCCAGCGGCAGATAAACATAGGTGCCGAGGTGATACGAAAAGGTATATTTGCAGGGATCTGGAACAGGCATAATATCCGGTTCGGAGTAAGTTCAGTAACTGCTGTAGCGGGATACCAGGATAGCCGGTTCCGGTTTGGTTATTCATTTGATTTCAACACTTCCCGCCCCTGGATTAATGATTTGGGTTCGGGGGCGCATGAAATCACATTTACATACAGGTTCATTAAATTTGATAAAAAGACGAAAATGGGTACAATAAATTGTCCTAAAATTTAGTTATTTTTGCGATGTTCATTGTTTATGAACAAAAAAATCGATTATATTTGAATTTAATTCGTTTTATAAATCAGTAAAATTATGAGAAGCAAGGTCAGAATTCTTCCATTTCTGTTAACCGTTGTTTTCATTTTTGCATCATGTAATAAAAGTGGTGACGTATCCAAAACGGGTAAAGCATCAACCACAACCGGATGGTCTTATAATGATCCTGACTGGGGTGGATTTGAAGTTGCGCAGAAATATGAACAGACAACAGGACCAGGGCTGGTTTTTATTGAAGGAGGTACCTATACCATGGGCAGGGTTGAGCAGGATGTTTTGTACGATTATAATAATGTTCCAAGGAGAGTCACACTTACCTCTTTTTACATAGATGAAACTGAAGTCCGGAATATTGATTACCGGGAATATCTTTACTGGATCGTGAGAGTATTCTCTGAGATGCCGGAAGTTCTGCAGAATGCATTGCCAGATACACTTGTATGGCTTGATCCTCTGGCATACAATGATCCTTATGTCGAATATTACTTCAGGCACCCGGCATATAATGAATACCCGGTTGTTGGTGTCAGCTGGAATAAAGCACGTGCATATGCACTCTGGCGTACAGACAGGGTAAATGAAATGATCCTGATTGATGAAGGTATTCTGCTTCCTGATCCGGCAGGACAACAGGGAGCCGAACATTTTAATACTGATGCATATCTGGCAGGACAATATATAGGACTTGTTGGAGAAAACCTCCCCAGCCTGAGACCCACCAATCCAAGTCAGGGCGGAGGAGATGCCAGTACAGATCCAAGTGGTGAAGGACGTTCTGTAAGAATGGAAGATGGCCTGCTGTTACCTAAATACAGACTTCCGACCGAGGCTGAATGGGAGTTTGCTGCTCTCGGATTAATTGGCAATACATATGAAGAACTTTTATTTGACAGAAAAATATATCCATGGAATGGGCATTCACTCAGGAGTGACTCAAGACAGAGCCTTGGTGATTTCAGAGCTAATTTCGTAAGAGGCAGGGGTGACTATATGGGTATGGCCGGCGACCTTAAT
>JBGPAO010000018.1:0-19501 GCA_041480755.1 Bacteroidia bacterium | reverse complement strand
TATAAAACCTTATCCTGTACAGTAATAGAAACACATCAGAATAAAACCGTACGCATTGAAGGTAATGTTGAATTCCTGTCAAATAATCCAAGGAAATTGCTTAAAAAAGAACCAATTGGGGCAGAAAATGTGTTTGATCACAATTCTGCCAGGTCAGTGGGAGATATTGAAGCACTTGATGACCAGGCAAAGGAATTAATCAAGACTGAATATATTCCGTTCCCTAATGATATGCAGATGATTTTCAATACTGCTCAGACTTTGAAACCTGCCATACAGGACGCGCTTTACAGGAACAGGAGGTACATATTCTGACAGGAATTGTTTTCTCGATTTTGAATACTGCATTTTCGGACCTACATCTGGTGTGGAGGATTGTTAAATTATGCCCGAACCGATAATAACAGAATCCAAAATTCAGACAGCCATACTTATTGGTGTCATTGATGACAACACTACCGAGGAGGCTGTCAATGAATATCTTGAGGAACTTGCATTTCTTGCAAAGACAGCAGGCATTATACCTGTAAAAAGATTTGTTCAGAGACTGGAGTATCCCAATCCAAGAACTTTTGTCGGAGCTGGTAAAATCAAAGAGATCAGGCATTTCATTATCGAGAATAATTCGGATCTCGTGATTTTTGATGATGAGTTATCAGCAAGTCAGCTTAGGAATATTGAACGTGAACTGAAATGCAGAATTCTGGACCGGACAAACCTGATTCTGGACATATTTGCACGAAGAGCGCGTACGGCACATGCAAAGACTCAGGTAGAGTTGGCCCAGTATCAGTATCTTCTTCCCAGGCTGGCAGGTATGTGGACTCACCTGGAAAGACAAAGGGGAGGTATCGGACTCAGGGGGCCGGGTGAAACAGAGATAGAAACGGACCGCAGGGTGGTAAGGGAAAGAATTGCCAAACTGAAAGAAGACCTGGTAAAAATTGACAAGCAAAAGAAAACACAACGTCAGAACAGGGGTAAAATGGTAAGGGTTGCCCTTGTTGGTTATACAAATGTCGGCAAGTCGACCATTATGAATTTGTTGAGTAAGTCTGATGTTTTCGCTGAGAATAAATTATTTGCAACCCTTGATACAACTGTAAGGAAAGTCACCATTGCCAATCTGGCTTTTTTACTTTCAGACACAGTAGGTTTTATAAGGAAATTACCTCACTCCCTGATTGAATCGTTTAAATCTACTCTTGATGAAGTCAGAGAATCCGACATCCTTCTGCACATAGTTGATATTTCACATTCAAATTTTGAGGAGCAGATTGAAATTGTTCAGCAAACCCTGTTCGAAATAGAGGCCGGGGATAAGCCTGTAATACTTGTTTTTAACAAAACCGATGCCTTCAAATATATTTTGAAAGATGATGATGATCTGACGCCCATCTTAAAAGAAAATGTAAGCCTTAATGAGCTCCGGAATACCTGGATGGCAAAATGCAATGGAACCTGTGCATTTATCTCAGCTTTAAAAAAGGAAAATATTGAAGAACTGAAAAAACTGCTTTACGATAAAGTAAAAGAAATCCATATCGAACGATATCCCTATGATGATTTTCTTTATTAAAATTGAGTTACAATACAGGCCTGGAACAAAAAAGGAGGATTTATCCAGTTATGGCACCGCTGTTACAGTAGTCCCATTTTCAACATATATTCTGCAATCTGTATCGCATTGGTTGCAGCCCCTTTCCTGAGGTTATCTGAAACAATCCACACGTTCAGACAATTTTTCCTGGACTCATCCCTGCGGATTCTCCCGACAAAAACTTCATCCTTTCCCTCAACATTTCGCGGCATAGGATACAGGTTTTTTGAAGGATCATCCTCAACTATCACTCCGGGTGTTTCGGAAAGAATTCTACGGACATCTGACATGTCATACTCTTTCTCAAACTCAATATTGACTGATTCTGAATGACCACCTACAACAGGTACCCTCACAGCAGTGGCAGTAACCTGGATCGAGTCGTCTCCCAGGATCTTCCTTGTTTCATTAACCATTTTCATTTCTTCCTTAGTATACCCATTATCCAGGAATACATCGCAGTGAGGTATGCAATTTTTATCCAGAGGATGAGGATAAGCCATTTCACCTGAAATACCGGCACGTTCATTCTCAAGCTGACGGACAGCTCTGACTACGGTACCGGTGACAGACTGATAAGTTGATACGACCACCCTTTTAATCCTGTAAGCTCTGTGAAGAGGTGCAAGAACCATTACCATCTGAATAGTAGAACAATTTGGATTTGCAATTATCTTATCTTCAGAAGTAAGAACGTGTCCGTTGATTTCAGGGACAACCAGTTTTTTTGTCTTATCCATTCTCCATGCAGAGGAATTATCAATCACAACAGTTCCTGCTTTTTCATATTCAGGAGCCCAATGAAGAGATGTCTGGCCGCCTGCTGAAAAAATTGCCAGATCCGGTTTTTTACCAATGGAATCGCTGATACTTATTACCGTATGATTTTTTCCTGAAAATTTTAGCTCTTTTCCAACCGATTTTTCTGATGCTACGGGATAAAGTATTGTAACGGGAAATTTTCTTTCCTCAAGAACTTGCAGCATAACACGACCCACAAGGCCGGTTGCTCCTACAACAGCAACTTTCATGATTCAGTGTATAAGTTAAATTATTAATAAGATCATAAAGGATACAAAATTTGAAATATTATTTGAATATGAAAAAAACAATTACACTTTTTTTAATTATTCCTTTGATCTGCTCAGGACAGGTTCAATTCAATTTCGAAAGCCAGGGAATAACAGAATGGATAACAAACAGAACATTATCATGGGATACTTCTTCTGTGGAGCCGATTTCAGGAAGGTATTCACTAAAACATAATTATGACAATCCGGAATCGGGACATGATCAGGCAAGTTTCCATATCGACAGCCTTCATCCGGAAGCAGGTTTTACCGAATGGCAATTCAGGATAAGGCATGGATATGATCCATCCTCCTCAAATAACTGGTCTGTGTACCTGATTGCAGATGCTGATGCAACCCAGATGTTCCCGGGAGGAAAAGCTTCAGGTTATGCATTGGGTGTGAATTACACAGGATCTGATGATCTTTTAAAATTATGGAAGATAAACCGTGAAGTGTCAATGCCGATAATTAATACTGGTCTGAACTGGCAGGAGAAAATAGGAATTAATTCCGCAGGAATTAAGGTTATAAGATCTCCTGAAGGGATCTGGCAAATATTTATCAAATCCCAGGATTCAGTTTATTCGTCTGTCGGAGAAGGAATGGATGAGGAATTAATAAATGTCAGGGATTTTGGAGTTTACTATGAATATTCCGCAAAGCAGGATTGCAAATTATGGCTTGATGATATTTCGATATCAGGAATATTTATGCAAGATACAATCCCCCCTGTCCTGAACGGTATTAATGTTTCGGGAAGCAACACATTGCTTCTGAGTTTTTCCGAACCTCTGGACACAAATTCTGGTATACCACTGACAAATTTTTACGCGGGAGAGTATCTCGGATATCCTTGTGAAGTTTCTGTTGAGGAATCAAATATGCTATGTCTCATTTTTGACCTGGATTTTCCTGATGGCATAACATGTATACTGTCAATAGAAGGATTGTCAGACCTGAAAGGCAACCTTATTCATCCTTCAGAAAATGAGTTTGTTTATCAACCTGCCAGATGGTTCGACATTATTATAAACGAAATTATGGCTGATCCTTCTCCTCCAATCGGCCTGGCTGAATTTGAATATATTGAACTTCTGAACCGCTGCGATCATGAAGTATGTTTAACTGACTGGTCCATTTCCTGTGGGGATATCATAAAAGTTTTTCCTGAAATCAGCCTGGAATCAGGATCATTCCTTTTGCTGGTTCATGAGGATGCTGAAGAAGAATTCAGTCAATTTGGCAAATGTCTGCCCGTTTTTTCTTCCAGGTCCAGCCTGCCAAATTCAGGAGGTGTTATAGAATTGAGAGATGAAAAAGGAAGATTAATATCCTGGACTAATTACAGTAATGAATGGTATGAGAATGATTATTACAGGGCCGGGGGCTGGTCGCTTGAGAGAATTGATCCTGATAGATTTTGTGCGGGCGATGAGAACTGGACAGGAAGCGTTGATCCGGCAGGTGGCACACCCGGCCGGACAAATACCTGTATTGGCATTTCTTCCGATACAATTGAACCCGGAATATTATATGTCGAGATCCCCGGAGAATCAGTTATTGAAGTTTTCTTCAGTGAACCCATGGATAGCACAACACTTTTGTTTCCAGAGAATTATATTATCGATCATGGAATGGGAAATCCTGTAAGAATTGAATTGAAAAGCCCGGAATATCATTCTGTTCTCCTGTTTTTAAGCAGACCCCTGGAAGAAGGATTAATTTATAAGATGAAAATAAATGGTGATCTGAAGGATTGTGCAGCCAATATAATTGAATGGCCAGACTCAGTTCAGTTTGCAAGGCCTGAACCTGCCGAAGTGGAAGATATTCTGATTTCTGAAATTATGTTTGATCCCCTTTCAGGGTATCCGGAATTCATTGAGTTGTATAATAATTCCAGTAAGACCATTGACTTAAGTAATATTATTATAGCTGAGAAAGATATACAAACAGGGGGTATGGTCTCATTTATAACAATTTGTGAAACTCACAGACTATATTTCCCGGGAGAATTTCTTATTCTTACAAAAGATAAGCTGGACTTTCTGACCGGTTATCCAAATGCCCTGGGGACAATAATAGGATTATCTGACCTGTTTTCGTTTGATGATGAGCAGGGAACAATTCTTATTCTTGATAAATGGCTACAGGTACTGGATGAATTTTCATATGATAATGATATGCATTTTTCATTATTGACATCCACTGAAGGTGTCTCACTTGAGAGAATAAGTTATGAAAGATCTTCAAGCAACCGTGATAACTGGCATTCGGCGGCAAAGGATGCCGGTTTTTGTACACCCGGATATGAGAACTCTCAATTTGTCATTACCTCAGATCGGGAGCTGACAATTGGTATTGAACCTGAAATATTTACACCGGACAATGACGGCAGGGAAGATGTTATAAATATCTGCTATTCATTTGATAAACCCGGTAATGTCATCAGTATTTGGATTTTCGATCCTATGGGAAGGATGATCAGGCAGTTAGCATTGAATCTTTTATCTGGAACGTCAGGATGCATTTTATGGGATGGGACAGATGATAACGGGCGGCGAGCCAATATGGGAATCTACCTGGTTTATATAAGGATATTCGATCTGGATGGCAAGGTCAGCCATATTAAAAAAACCTGTGTGCTGTCAATAAGAAAATAAGAGATTACAGTCCGGTAATCAACTCTTTTATAATCAGCGTCATTTTAGGCTCGGCTTCACTTGCCACCCTCTGCACATCATCAAGGGTTACCTTGACAATTTTACCGCGAATACCAAGATCAGTAATAATAGAAATTGCGAAACATACTAATCCTGTTTGATGAGCAACAATAATTTCCGGAACTGTTGACATACCCACTGCATCGCCTCCGATAATCCTGAAATACTCATATTCTTTGGGTGTCTCAAGTGTCGGGCCTGTAGTTGCAACATAGCATCCCTTCTGCACCTTAATTTTTTCCTTGTGTGCAATAACCAGGGCCTTAGAAATCAACTCTTTATCATAGGTATTGCTCATATCAGGGAACCTGGCTCCGAACTCAGGATAGTGTTTCCCTATCAGCGGATTAGGGATCAGGTTAATATGGTCATCAAGTATCATAAGGTCGCCAATTTCATAATGCGGATTAACTCCTCCGCTGGCATTGGAAACGAAAAGATAACGAATACCAAGACTCTTCATTACTCTGACAGGAAAAGTGACTTGCTGTGTAGTATATCCTTCATAGTAATGAAATCGGCCCTGCATGGCAATTATATTTTTACCGTTTATCTTTCCAAAAATCAATTTACCATGATGCCCTTCAACAGTTGATACCGGGAAGTTTGGGATCTCTTCGTAATCAAGTATGAATTGACTTTTTATTTCCCTGACCATCCCGCCTAATCCTGTTCCAAGTATAATTCCAACTTCAGGGGTGAAATCAGTCTTTGTGTTTATATAAGATACTGTTTCTTTTATTGTTTCTAACATAGTTAAGTATATGTTGATTGAAATTGTCTGTATCCTCATTAAGGAAATCGATCGTTACAGGAATGAAATACATTCTTTCTTTTATATTGATATCAATTTCAGAGAATTTTTCAAGCCTCATGGCATCTTTTTCTGTGGTAAAGATAATTTTCTCAATACTATCTAATTCATTAAATTTTGAAATGATGAAATCTATATCCTTATTGGTAAATGTATAATGATCGGGATATACCAGATCGGTAATATGCGTGGAATAATTTCTGACAAATTTTTTAAAGGAACGCGGATTAGCTATGCCGGCAATCATAAGTACGTGAGGTTTCATATTCTTAATCTCATCACGTGTCATTACTTTTTGAACTGAATTGAAAACTGGCCTGGGCATCTCATCCTTCAGATGAGTGAAATAAAGATGCTGAAAAGGATATAATGTAAGGTCTTTAACTACCAGTCTCCGATCTATTGGCTTTATCCGTTCCGGACATTTTGTAACCAGGATAATATTTGCTCTTTTTTTCTCGAATGGCTGTTCCCTTAGAAGTCCTGCAGGTAATAAATGGTCTTTGTCGAGGGGCCGGTTATAGTCAACAAGCAGGATTGATAATCCGGCTTTCACAAATCTGTGCTGATACGCATCATCCAGAAGGATAACATCGAGATCCTTCACATCTTTCATCAGATGTTCAATACCGTTGACCCTGTTCCTGTCAACTGCAACATGGATATCAGGAAATTTTTTCTTAATCTGCCGGGCTTCATCACCAATTTCTTCAGCGGTGGATGATTGATCAGCAAGTATATATCGGCCTGTCTTTCTCTTATATCCCCTGCTCAGGCACGCCACGTTGAATTCATATTTCAGAAGGCGTATAAGATATTCAACATGAGGAGTTTTACCTGTACCACCAGCAGTGATGTTCCCCACACATATTATCGGAATATTAAACTCAATTGATTTAATTATCTGGTAATCAAAAAGAAAATTCCTGATATATACAACAAGTCCATATACCAATGAAAACGGATATAGAAGAAATAACCATTTATTATATTTTCCAGGTAACATTTGTCTACTGCAGGTCTACTTTAAATGGCAGCCTGGCCTGGACTCCGGACATATTCTCAAGGTCTTCAAGTTGTTCGAGATATTTGTAATATTCACCCAATTCTTTTTTCAGGATTCTCATCCTTGTGTTTTCAGATATCCCTTTCAGGAATAATTGTAAAGGATCTTCGAGTTCCGGCAATTCCACAACTCTGTATTTTTCGATTCCGCACATTTTAGCTGCAATTTCGATAGCCTGGTTCAATCCTCCGAAGGCGTCAATGAGGCCATTTTCCAAAGCATTTGTTCCACTCCAGACACGGCCCTGTCCGATGGCATCAACCTCATCCCATGTCATATTTCGTCCTTCTGATACATGGGAAACGAATGTGTCATATATTTTTTCAACACTGAAACGTAACAATTCTTCTTCTTCATCTTTAAGGGGTCTGAAAGGATTTCCTATGTCTGCATAAGGATTGGTTTTTGCCACATCCATATTAATTCCAAGTTTATTATTAAAGAATTTCTGGGCATTTGGAAGTACGGAGAATACCCCTATTGAACCGGTTATTGTATTTGGATTGGCAATAATTGTATCAGCAGGAGCCACAATATAATAACCTCCTGAGGCTGCCACATCGCCCATTGATGCAACGACAGGCTTAACATCAGCTGCAAGATCTACTTCTCTCCAGATAACCTCGGATGCAAGTGCACTGCCTCCACCGGAATTTACCCTGAAAACAATTGCCTTGATTGTACTGTCGCGTCTTGCTTTTCTTATGGCTTTCGAAATTCTTTCAGAGCTTATGGAACCTTCCCCCCTGTTGCCCATTACGACATCACCATAGGCATATATCACAGCAATCTTATCCCTGGCTAATCCCTTGTAATCTCTTGTTTTTGGGACCTTTGTGTATTTTCTTAAACTTATACTGTTAAGGTCATTTTTCTCTGCTGTCCCGGTCAGGACTTTAAGTTTGTTAATAACTTCATCTTTAAATAAAAGGCTGTCAACAAGATTATTTTTCAGTGCATCTTCGGCACTTTTGATTACAAGTTGATCAGCAAGATCATCCAGTTTCCTGACGGGGATATTCCTTTCTTCAGAAATTCCCTTAAGCATATGGTCCCATATTGAATTTACCCAGGCGAGGGTTTGTTCCCGGTTTTCTTTACTCATCTGGTTATACATAAAAGGTTCAACTGCTGATTTGTATGTACCATGCCGGATGATCTGGGCTTCTATACCCAGCCTGTCCATAGCATCTTTCAGGAATACAACCCTGGCTCCCAGTCCGTACAGGGGCATTTCTCCTGTAGGATTCAGATATACACCATCCGAAATTGAGACAAGATAATATGCTGACTGTGTATAGATTTCACTGTAACTGATTATGAATTTTCCAGATTCCCGAAAATCAATAAGAGCATTACGGATTTCCTCGACTGTACCAATACCCGCAGAGAGATAATAGGGTTCAATAAATATTCCGGCAATATTGTTATCGCTTTTCGCTTTTTTAATATTACTAAGTATATCATTTAGTCCAATTTCTTTCATTGACGCAAAAACTTCTGAAGGAAACATATTAAAAGGGCTGTCAGCGCTTCGTTCGACAATCTGTTCACTAAGTGTTATGTGTAATATTGTGTTTGGCTTTACCTCAACTGGTTTATCCTTGGAAGAAGCTGAAATGATTATCAGCAAAAGAAAGAAACACATGACGAAGGTTATCAGGATTCCCACTATAGTTGCCAGCATAAATTTTAAAAAGTCTTTCATATTTTTAAGGATTAAAGGATTTGATCTGGATATAAACTGTAACTTCAAAGATATATAAAATAGTTTTTATCGGATGCAGGAAACATCAAACTAAGAAGGAGATTTCAGATGTCGGATATATATTTATTAATCGGCGGAAACAAAGGTAACCGGTTAAAATATATCAAAAACGCCGTTGACAGGATCAGGGATGGTATAGGCAATATCATAAGGATTTCCTCAATCTATGAAACAGAGCCCTATGGATTTAAGGATAAAAAACAGTTCTTAAACATTTGTATTCTGGTTAAAACAAAACTTACTCCCCATGGGATTCTGGAAATCTTAGCAGGAATCGAAATTTACCTTGGAAGGATAAGGAAAGCAGACAGGTATATGAGCAGGTGCATTGACATTGATATTCTGTTTTATGATAATATTATACTGAATGATACTTCACTGATAATCCCTCATCCTGAATTTCATAAACGAAACTTTGCATTAATACCTATGGCAGAGATTAGTCCGGGATTTATTCACCCGGTATTTGGAAAGACAATAAGCAGCCTGCTTGAAGAATCAACAGACAGACATGAAGTGGTACTATTTCATGATCCGGCATTTTAACATGACTCAGATCATACCCTCATCAGCAAAACTGAAATAAGAATTATCTGTCACAATAATGTGATCAATAAGGTTTATATCCATCAATTGGGAAGATTCTTTCATTTTGCTTGTTATCCTGATATCAGCATCACTGGGTTTCAGATTTCCGGAGGGATGATTATGGCAGAGTATAATCGTTGAAGCAAGCCTGTCGACGGCATTTTTAAGAATGATGCGGGCATCAATAATTGTTCCGGAAATGCCACCCTGGCTTATCCTTATTTTATCTATCACCCGGTTAGCCCTGTTCAACAGGAGGATCCAGAATTCTTCATGCGGAAGATCTCCCAGTAATGGTTGAAATAGATCAAAAACATCCTTGCTTCCTGTAATCTTTATTTCAGGTAACCGGGAAGTAATGTTACGTCTTTTCCCCAGCTCAAAGCAGGCGAGTATTGCCATAGCTTTGGCAGGTCCAATCCCGGGCACTTTTTTTAAACTAATCAGATCAAGCTTTCCAAGTTCATACAAATTATTACCAACAAGATTTAAAAGCTTCCTGGATAACTCCACTGCTGTATCAGAACGCGTCCCTGAACCGATAATAATAGCAATTAGTTCAGCACTGCTGAGACTGTTTATACCTTTTGCAATAAGTTTTTCACGGGGCCGGTCCTCAAGCGCCCACTCCTTAATAGGAAGATTATTATACTGCTTCATTGGTAAAGAATGATTATTTAATGGGTTCTTTACCATTAATGACGCAGATATTCAAATATCGCAATGTGGGAAGAAGTTTTTATAAACAGAGAAATGAAGATCAGAGACTGTTTATATGTTTGGCAAGTTTGGATTTCAGGTTTGCAGCCTTATTTTTATGTATAATTTTCTTTTTTGCCAGTTTATCAATCATTGATATAACTTTTGGAGTCTCATCTGTAACAGCCTTTTTATCTGTGGCAGAATGCATATTTTTAACAGCATTCCGTGTGGTTTTCGCATAGTACCTGTTCTTTGTCCTGCGGTTTTCAGATTGTCTGATTCTTTTCTTTGCTGATTGATGATATGCCATATTATTCTAAAATTGGTGTGCAAAAATAAACAATATTTTGAATTTAAAAGAAAAAATCCGGCATTTGCCGGACTTTTTCTTAAGCTATTGCAATCTGACGTGATGGTTTGATTTTAGAAGTTTCCTTTTTTGGAATGGAAACAGATAAAATGCCATCTTTATGTTTTGCCATGATCTTATCATTATCAACCGTTTCAGGAAGAGTAAATGTACGGCAGAAAGATGAATAGCGGAATTCTTTTCTCAGGGTTTTTTCTTTGTTTTCTTCCATCTTGTCCTCTTTCTCAGATGAAATTGTCAGCTGGTTGTTTTCCAGGTCAATCTTGAAGTCTTTTTTCTCAAGACCAGGAGCAGCAACTTCAATTACAAATTCATCATCATTTTCAACAATATTCACAGCCGGCACATTTTTATATTCATCAAGGTTAAAAAAATCAGGCAAAAAATCATTTGAGAAGAAAGTTTCCAATTCTTTTGGGAACGATCTGTAAATTCTTGGTAACATTTTAAGGTCCTCCTGTTTTATTAAGTTTAACATGAATCAAATTCTGCTATTAATCTTTCAATAAATATACCATCGGTTTTTTCCAAGCAAAACAGGAAAATTTGTTCTACAAAACAGACAAAATGGCATATTTTTAAATACAAATATGTCATAATGGCAGAAAAGATGACCCGGTTACCTTCCAACTTTCCAACCTTGCAACCTTGCAACCTTGTAACTCTATTTAATTTTAATATTGCGGCTATTTGATTTCTTAAAGGTTTATAATCTTTTCAGATTCAACATATTCAGATATAACATAAATACTATATCTTTACATGATTCATAACATAAAATTTTTTAATATGCCTGTTTCTGTTACAAGATATAATAAGATATTCCGTCCTGATGCCAGCAGAGTTATAGCCAGGTTTCTTTACCTTGGAGATGAGAGGAGCATGAATGTGATTAAGAAAGTTTTGGAAATGTCTGAGGATGAAGTAACGCTGACTTTGAGCCAGGTTTTAAGAGGATTCTCAAAAAGGCATCGTAATATTTCAAAAATTTTTGAAAAGCACTTCAATCAGATCACTCATTTGTTTGAAAATCTTGATATTAAGCCTGAAGATGTTGATGCCAGCCGTAAGGTATTAATTGGATCCTATTTTACTATGGAATATTCAATAGAATCGGCAGCCTTTTTTAATCCGTCAATGGTTGTCCATCCCGACCAGAGTGAGCTCGCACCAAAAGAATTGAGGGTTATTATAAGTTTCCGCGCTACCGGAGAAGGGCATATTTCATCGATGGTTTTCCGTACAGGCGTGCTTGATAAAGATAACAATCTGATACTGGAGGAGGCAGGACAATTACTGGATGAGGCGGAAGTGATCAAAAGGCATGTCTATGATAAGGAATCTTTCATGAAAAAGCTTGATGAAATGCAGTCCTTCAATAACATTGTACCTGCCGCCCTTGTCCTTGATGAATTAGGAGATAAATTTACTTACGGAGAACTTAACAGATGTGTGCAAAATGCACGAAATAATCTTGAGATGTCCAGGGCAAAGGAATTACTTTTAAGTGAGATTATGTGGCTTGCATCTTCACATTATGAGATCCAGTTTTCACTTGATACGGCTATTTCAGAAAGAGTTATTTTCCCAATATCGGATACGGAAAGGCATGGAATTGAAGATGCCCGATGGGTAAAATTTACAGATGATGATGACACCGTAACTTATTATGCCACTTATACTGCTTATGATGGGTCAGCTATTCTGCCTAAATTAATGCAAACAAAGGATTTTTACCATTTTACTGTCCTGCCTTTACATGGCGAGATTGCCCAGAATAAAGGCATGGCAATGTTTCCAAGAAAAATAAATGGGAAATATGCAATGTTATGCAGGATAGACGGAGTTAACAATTACATTGCATTTTCTGACCAGATAGGTATGTGGAGAACTGCTCAATTGTTGATGCGCCCAAAATATCACTGGGAATTCATCCAGATAGGTAACAGCGGCAGTCCGATTGAAACTGAAGAGGGCTGGCTTGTTTTGATTCATGCTGTAGGACCACTCAGAGAATATGTCCTGTCAGCTGGGCTCTTTGACCTTGACAATCCTACCAAAGAGATTGGCAGATTGAGTGAACCTCTATTAATGCCTAATCAGGATGAGCGTGAAGGATATGTGCCGAATGTGGTCTATTCCTGCGGTTCAATACTGCATAACGGAGATCTTATAATTCCGTATGCAATGTCGGATTATGCGTCGACATATGCCACGGTCGACCTGAAGGAACTGCTTGATGAATTGAAACGTCCTAAATAGTTATTCTATATCGAGAGTTTAAAAAGTTGTTCAAATCCGCGCAATATCCTCAGGTGGGATATCAGGTAGGCAAGTGAACTCTCAGCACCCTGGTTGCGATTTATGCCATATTCCTCTATTCCGTCACAACAGCCATTAGTTTCGAAATCATAAAGATTCATCCTGAGATCATTCTCTCCAAGGAACCACATGAATGATGTATACATGTAATTAAGATACTGTTTGTCCCTCGTTGCGATGAATGCCTGGTAAAACATCAATACCATGGCCATTGCATCCACAGGCTGCTGAGCAAAATTAGCTCTGTCACCTCCCCTGCGATACCATTTCTGGTTGCCAATCAGGGAGAGATAACCATCTTTAAGATTAATAGATATCAGGAAATTCATTGAATCAATTGCTGTATTCAGGACTTTTTCTTCTTTGATGAATTCAGAAGCATAGAACAGAGATAATGGTAAAATGGCATTATCGTAACACAAAATTGGTTCAAACCATTTCCACTCCGAAGAACTTTCAACATCATACTGGTCAATTATCCTGAAGGTTAGTTTTCGGAGAACCTCTGTCATTGATTCATCCGATTTGTTTAACATGAGATAATAGCATATTCCAATGATTGTATTTGCAATACCCCTGAGTGACTGAAGTTTTTCAAAATTCGGGGATGCTTCAAAGAAGATCATTCTGCCACTCTGGTAATAAGCATCATTAGGAGAATTTCCCAGAAGATATCCCAGCGCCCATACTGCCCGTCCGAATGAATCCTCAGACCCAACCTCATCAAGGTAATCTCTCTTGAAGCTAAGGAAATTCCTGAATGTTCCGTCTTTGTTTTGCATATAATGAATATAGCTAAGATAAACAGGAAGTAGTTCCAATGCGATCGGATCTTTCTTCTGCCTGTAGGCCATCAGCACCATCAGCAGAGCTCGGGCATTATCATCAAGACAATATCCTTCTTTCAGGTTTGGTATTCCATATTTTGCGTGCTGTATGATTCCAGTCCAGTCTGTCATTCTCCTTATATGTGCAAGACTAAATTCGGGGAGCATAAGAGGATCAATGATAGTTTCCTTCTGGACAACTTTGACAGGTTTTTCAGCGACTATCTTTTCTGCTGCCTTGACATATTTATTCCCTATTTTAGGCCATGTAATATTTCTGCCGTAAGCATATGCTTTTTTTCGAAGAGATTTCAGTACGTCAGGTTTGTCAAGTAATTCAAGAAGTATCTGTGCAAGTTGATTGAAATTATTAAATTCAAATAACCTGCCCCTGCCATCTGCAAGAAGTTCCTGTGCATGCCAGTATGGTGTTGATATTACTGCTGCCCCGGTTCCAACCGCATATGAAAGAGTCCCGCTTGTGATCTGTGCTTCATTAAGATATGGAGTTATGTAAATATCCGTGGCATAAAGGTATCTGAACAGGTCTTTTTGATTTACAAATTCATTGAAAAAGAATACATTATTTTCCAGTTTAAGGGTCTTAATAAGCATCTTGAGATAACTTCTGTATTCTTCTCCTGCATGACGCAATACGCTTGGATGTGTTTTCCCCAGAATGAGGTAAATGGTATCCGGGTGCTTTTCAACTACCTGGGGAAGAGCCCGTATGACAGTCTCGATTCCCTTATTCCGGCTGATCAGGCCAAATGTGAGCAGGACTTTTTTCTTTTCAAGATTGAACTCTTTTTTAATTAATTCAGGATTAAACTGAAGATCGGGTACTCCATGCTCAAGCTGTATGATTTTCTCAACAGGTATCTGATATACGTCAATCAGGAAACGTATTGCTTTCTGGCTCATTACTACGATCAGGTCCGCCATTTTTCCAATTTCCCGCAGGATGGCTTTTTCAATATAAGAGGGATTTTGTAAAACAGTATGAAGGGTAACCATGAGGGGTATTTCGAGGCGGTGAAGCAATGGAAGAATATATACTCCGCTTTCACCTCCATAAATACCATATTCATGTTCAAGTATACAAATGTCTGAGCCACTGTAATTAATGAATTTTGCAGCCTGAATATAATCCCTTTGATGTTCCTGGCGGATAGTAAATTTTACCTCTTCAGGGTAATCGTAATTCTGGTTCAGGTCATTCAGAGCAACAACAATGCCTTCATTTTTTTTCCCCTCTTTATCAGTGCAGTTGATCATTGATGATAGAAGATTCTTAGTGAAGGTTCCAATACCGCATTGTCTGGGTGGAAAAGTTCCAATGTAAGCAAATTTCATAATTGACCGGTTTTGAATAAATAAGCTTATGCAAGTTAAGATAACATCTGATTAAATAAAATTTTTGGTTACCTTTAGTTGCTCCGAATAATCATTTTTTAAGCGCAAAAATATGAGTGGTTTTTTTGGTTGTATCTCTAAAAAGGATTGTGTTTATGACCTTTTCTATGGTACCGATTACAATTCACATCTTGGTACCCGCAAAGGTGGGATGGCTGTTTTGAATTCTACAGGTTTTAACAGGTCAATTCACAGTCTGGAAAGTGATTATTTCAGATCAAAATTTGAACCTGAACTATCAAAATTCAGGGGCAATTCAGGGTTAGGTATTATAAGTGATCTGGAGGCGTCTCCAATAATAGCCAACTCACATCTGGGAAGGTTCGCGGTTGCAATGGTAGGACGGATAAATAATCTTGAATCACTTGTGGAACGGGCATTAAAGAAAAAACTGCATTTTGCAGAACTCAGTCAGGGTGGGATAAATCCCACTGAACTTATATCGGTTCTGATCTGTGAAGGGGAAAGTTTTAAGGATGGTATCCGGAATGTGCAGGAGCGTATAAAGGGTTCATGTTCATTACTTATTCTTACAAGTGAAGGTATCTATGCTGCGAGGGATAAATTTGGAAGAACTCCTATTGTAATCGGGAAAAAGAAGGATGCCTATGCCATGGCAACCGAAACCACATCATTCTTAAACCTGGGGTATCAGACTGAATATTTCATGGGACCGGGAGAGATATTAAAGATAACCGCTGATGGTTATGAACAGATAAAACCACCCGAATCCCGGATGCAGATTTGTGCTTTTCTCTGGGTATATTATGGTTATCCGGCTTCATCCTATGAAGGTATTAATGTGGATGTATGCCGGTATAATTGCGGCAAATCCCTGGCTGCAAATGATAATGTTGAAGCTGACTTTGTATCAGGAATTCCTGATTCAGGTATGGGACATGCCCTTGGATATGCCATGTCGAGAAATATTCCTTTTGCAAGGCCTTTTGTAAAATATACGCCTACGTGGTCCAGAAGTTTTATGCCTCAGAACCAGGATGTAAGGGATTTTGTCGCCAGAATGAAACTTATTCCAAACAGGGAGCTGATCCGTGACAGACGTATAATATTCTGTGAAGATTCAATTGTCAGAGGTACACAATTAAAAGATAATACCCAGAAACTTTATGATGAGGGGGCAAGAGAGGTCCACCTGAGAGTTGCATGTCCGGTTCTTCTCTTCTCCTGTGATTTTCTGAACTTCTCAATTTCAAGGACAAGACTGGATCTGGCGGGAAGGACTGCCATACAGGAGATCGAGGGAAAAGAAGATGTGGATATCAAGGAATATATGGATGAGAACTCTGAAAAGCATAAACTGATGGTTGAGAAAATCAGAATCAGACTGAGATTGACAACACTCAGGTTTCAGACAATGGAAGATCTTGTGAAAGCCATTGGACTTCCAAAAGAAAAACTCTGCACACATTGCTGGGATAACACTTCATATTCATAATGGCTTTTTCCTTACATCTTTTTTGAAATATATTTATTGAGGAGAATAAAAACCACCAGGACCAACAACCACTGAGCAAGACATGTCATTACACTGAAAGGATTGAATGGATTAAACCATTCATCAGGTGCAAATACAGTCGCAGACTGGAACATCCACCAGAACAACAAGGTAACAGATGCCACAGGTACAACATACTTTATAGTTACTGACCACCAGCGGCCTGTTTTCCAGTCATTGGTTATTGCACTCAACTCAGTGGAAATAACTGAAACTTTATTTTTAATTATTGCAAATGCAATAAAAGCACCTGAAATAATCAGGCCAATCCCCCAGACCCAATCCTGGTTACTTAACAGCGTGAGATTTTTTACTGAAGGAAGTCCAAGTAAGTATATAATTATCACAACAAACAGGATAGCATGAGAACGTTTCATTCCGGTATCCAGAAGGATCCTGGTCGGAAGTTCAAGCATTGCAATAGCTGATGTAAAAGCTGCAAATGTGAGTCCCAGGAAGAACAATACTGCAAGTGGTGATCCAAGGAACATCCTGGCGAATAACTGGGGTATCCATATAAACGTCAAACCTGTTGAAGCGGGGCCACTTGTACGCATAACTTCAAGCGTTTCTGCATCTGACATTCCCATTTCATGCCTTAAAACAGAAAAGACAGTTCCAAAAATCATAATAGCAGCCAGCATAGAAACTGTATTATTCCCAATACCAGTTATAAATGCATTCTTTACGATCCTTTGTTTGGCCTCCATATATGCAGCGTAGGTCAGAAATAATCCCCAGCCGGCCCCTGTGTCCCATGCATTCTGAGTAAGGGCAGACAGCCATGTTTTGGGGTCTTTTAACTGCGGCCAATCAGAAGTGAAAAGATATTTCAATCCGTCAACAGCACCGGGAAGAGTCACAGCCCGGATAACACAAATAATTACAATCATAAGAAGTGCCGGGATAAGTATTTTGTTTACTTTTTCAATTGAGCGTATCCCTCTCCAGATTGCCAGGGCACCAAGAGCAACTATAATGAAGTGAAATAAGAAGGGCCAGCCACTGCTTTGAAATCGTTCCCAGATACCTCTTGCATCTTCCGTTGTTAATGGCAGCTGGTGTGTCAGAGTAAAGAAAAAATAGTAAAGGCACCAGCCTGTTACAATTGTATAAAAAAATGCAATGGCCGTTGAAACAAATGCAACGAAAGTCCCCATCCATGTGAGTTTTTCACCTACGGCCTTTTTAAAAACACCAATCACGCCCGCTCTGAACTTGTGCCCAAGAGCATATTCGGCAATAATTAGCGGAATGCTCCAGATAAAGAGAAATATTACCCAGGTAACTAAAAATGATCCGGCTCCTTCATTTCCGCCATTCTGCGCAACAATCCTGGGGAAGCGCCAAATATTCCCTGTACCGACTGCTATTCCAATTGCACTCAATAATAATCCCAGCCTGGATGAAAAGCGCTGATTTACAGAGCTGTCAAGTGTATTGGCCATAGGTCTTAATTGGTGTTTATCTAAATTCTATTCAGAATCTTCATCTGTTTAACAGATGAATTAATGATCAAAAATTTGAATAGGATTAATAAGGATGTCCATCATTTCATCAGAAAGAATTGATGGTCCCTTCTTTTCAGGTGTGAGGCTGAGTACGGGCAAATCAGAATTATCAATTATTTCCTGAGCTGTTGAACCTATGAAATATTCTTTGAAATCAAGCTCCTGTTGTGTCATTATCATGACCATATCAGCACCTGTTTCCTTTGAGAGTTTGTTTAAAAGCTTACTCCATAAAGGATTTGTATCAATAATCAGCTTATAGTCACATTTGATATTAAAACTGTTGATAATGTCAGAAATCTCCCGTAATCTAGTTGAAAATCTTAGTTTCTGACTTACCAGGTCTTCATTCAGGACTGTCACAAGTGTAATGCCTGCCTGCAGAGTCTTCGCTTCCCTGATAGCATTGTTCACCTGCTTTTTTGTTTGCTTGGTAAGATCAAGCGGCAGCAGGATGTGATCGCAGCATGCTTCTTGAGCTGGTTTTTTAAGTGTAATTACCGGTATTGCAGATTCTCTTACCAGGTGCATGGTGTTAGTTCCCAGGAAATTCTTAACCATGTCCCTGGAGTCGGTCCTTCCCATTATAATAAGGTTTGCAGAAATATCCTTCGCTGTTTCAATGATCATCTTGTAAACCTTACCTTGTTTGACTATGATTTTAATTCCCGGATATTGGCCCTGTGTTTTCTCGCTAATCATTTTTTTAAGTTTATCATCCGCTCCCCTTTTCATCAGCTTGCGTTGTTCACTGGTGATCACCATTTTCAGAAATGGAGTCTCATCATCAAGAATATATAAAACATGAATTATGGCAGATAACCTCTTTCCAACACCAAGTGCATAATCCAGGGCCGCTTCCGATTCCGGTCTGAAATCAAAAGCAACAAGAATATTTTTTTTAGGGGTCATATTAAGATCGTTTATAAAATTTCAGGTATGTGTCAATTACTGTTATTAATAGAAACATTCAGGTGCAGGTTTGAAATTACAGGGTACAGGTTACATGTTACAGGGTACAGGTTACAGGGTACAGGGTACAGGGTACAGGGTACAGGTTACAGGTTACAGGGACGGCACCTCCGTCCGCCAGTGCCCGATTGGCCTGTGGCCTGTGGCCTGTGGCCTGTGACCTGTACCCTGTACCCTGTAACCTGTACCCTGTACCCTGTGACCTGTAACCTGTACCCTGTACCCTGTACCCT
>JBGPAO010000017.1:0-20947 GCA_041480755.1 Bacteroidia bacterium | reverse complement strand
TGCAATCTGGTCTTCGCCGAAATTCGGAATAGGGACACATAATTCTTTCATCTTAGTATGTTTTTGTGACCGATGATATTTATTTCATTATTGTTTACTGTAATCATTTTAAAAATGTCTAAAATGCCTTAAATGCCTTAAATGTCTCAAAACTTGCACTCATCGATGTTCTTTGGAATATTGGAATGTTGTAATATTGAGAAGACAGTATTCCAGTATTCCATCATTCCAGTATTCCATTATTCCATTTATATGAAACGATTTCGTCCTGATTTAAAGATGCTTTGATTAAAGAACGTGCTTAATATTTTCAGTAACAATATGCCCATCAAACAGGTGAATGATCCTGTGTGCCTTTTCAGCATCAGTCGGCGAGTGGGTAACCATCACTACGGTTGTACCATCCTTGTTCAGTTCAGATAAGAGGTTCATAACTTCCTCACCGTTTGCTGAATCAAGATTACCTGTTGGTTCGTCTGCAAGGATCAGTTTTGGTTTTGTGACAACCGCCCTTGATATAGCCACCCTTTGCTGCTGACCTCCTGAGAGCTGCTGCGGAAAATGTTTTTTTCTGTGCGCAATTTTCATCCTGTCAAGAACATCATTAACCTTCTTTTTGCGTTCTGCGGATGAGACTTTCATATAAAGCAAAGGCAGCTCAACATTTTCATATACAGTCAGTTCATCAATAAGATTAAAGCTCTGAAATACAAAACCAATATTGCCTTTGCGCAGGTTCGTTCTCTGCCTTTCCCTGAATCTGGATACCTCTACATCGTCAAAATATAGCAGGCCGCTTGTAGGATTATCCAGCAGTCCGATAATATTCAATAATGTGGACTTGCCGCATCCGGATGGCCCCATGATTGCAACAAAATCACCATTCTGGACTTCCATTGTAACTTTGTTAAGGGCTGTAGTTTCGACCTCATCGGTCCGGAAAATTTTTGTCAGTTCTTCGGTCTTTAGCATTGTCTTCTATTTTTAAATGTTATTAATACTTTTCTGATATCCTTAATTGGGAGGTAACATAATATGATCAAATTGCTAAATTCTATTTTTTCAGCATCAGCTTGTCCACATTCCCAAAGTTATCATATCCTGATACAATTACCTTCTCTCCCACTTCAAGTCCTCCAAGAACTTCATAAAATCTTGGATTCTGTCTTCCGATACTGATATCTCTCTTATAGGCATATCCTTCATCCTCACTGACAATATAAACCCATTGTCCCCCGGTACTCTGGTAAAACCCTCCCCTGGGTATCAGTATAGCTTCTTTTGATTCGCCCAGTTCCAGTTTTATCCTCGAAGTCTGCCCTATCTTGATCTGGGGAGGGACGCCGGCAGTAAATTCCATATCCACATAAAACCTTCCATTTTGCACTTCAGGATATATCTTGATGATTTTCCCGGGATAACCAACGCCTGCAAAATCACATTCACCGGTTAATCCCCTGCTGACGCGGGCAATATAATGTTCATCAATTTCAACCCTTAGCTTGTAAGAATCCAGGATATTGATAGTCCCGATCCTTGTTCCGAAAGAAACCACCTCTCCTGTTTCGGGATTTAAAGTAGCCAGCTCCCCGTCAACAGATGCCCTGATATTCAGGTTATCCATGCGCCTCTTTATAATTTCAAGATTCTTGTTCAGGCTTATCACTGAAGCTTCCATCGATTCAAGCTGAACTTTCCTGAAAATTGAATCCTGTAACTGCATTCTTTGTAATAATTCAAGCCTTTTCTTTGTGGCTTCATACATTTCTTTCGACTGGTCGAACTCTTCGCGTGAAACATGCTGCCCTTTAAAGAGTTCTATATTATTGTTATAAGCTCTCGTATGCTGTGCCAGTAACCTGACCGTTTCTATAAGCTGTGTTTCGGAATTAAGCTGCTGCTGTACCATTGTTAGCTGTGCACTTCTCTGCTGGTTTACAGCCTGTACAATCTGAGCTTCTACATTGGAGATCTCGAGGATAAGGTTGTTATTGCTCAGCCGGAGAATAATATCATTTTTTTTCAGCATACTTCCCTCTTCAAGCAGTATTTCCTCAACCCTGCCGCTTTCGATCGCATCAATATAAATTGTCTTGATTGGTTCAACAGTCCCGATCACTGCAATATAGTCCTGGAATACATCACGTGTAATCTCTGCAATGGTGATTTTATCTATCTCAACATTCAGCTTGGAACTTTTATCACCAAATATCAGCTTGAATGCAACAAATAAAATTGCTATACTACCAAGTGCTATCCAGAGAGTTTTTCTGCTGAGAAATTTAAATTTCTTCTCGATTTTGCGATCCATGCCATCCATTGCCGGAAATAATAAGGTTTAGTTTATTTAACCATTTATTATGCCAAATTCCGTAAATATCTGTTTAACAGCGTTTTAATTTATAACCAAAATCTAAGAACTGCTGTTTCGACTGTTCAATAATGCAACAATAATAGTACGATATCGGACAATCAAAAAAATTATATTTAAATTTACAGCCGTTGAGCAATAATCATAACTCTTTTATTCCTTTAAAATGGTTACTAAAGTAGGAAAAATCCTTGCTGTAGACGACAATGAAGATATACTGTTTGCGCTTAAATTATTACTTAAACAGCATGTTGAGCTTATTGAAACCGTGAATAATCCGGAACTGATCCCATCGATGCTTGCAAAAGACGATTGGGATGTCATCCTGCTGGACATGAATTTTACAAGAGATGCCATCAGCGGACAGGAGGGTTTTGACTGGCTGGCAAAAATACTGGAAATTGTTCCCGATGCAGTTGTTGTGTTCATTACAGCTTATGGTGATGCTGAAAAAGCTGTCAAAGCAATTAAAGCGGGAGCAACCGATTTTATACTCAAACCCTGGCAGAATGAAAAGCTCCTTGCAACAATATCTGCTTCGATAAAACTTCATAAATCCAGGATGGAAGCAAAAGGGCTAAGATCGAAGCAACAGGAGATCAGTGCAGTACTCGATAAGCCGTTTCATGAATTTATTGGCGATTCCACCAGCATGCAGCAGGTCTTCAAGACTATTAATAAAGTTGCCTCCACTGACGCCAATATCCTGATACTGGGAGAAAACGGTACAGGCAAGGAACTTGTGGCAAGGGCGTTACACAGAAATTCCCTTCGAAAAGATGAGGTCTTTATCAACATCGACCTTGGTTCTATAGCTGAAACATTATTTGAGAGCGAGCTGTTCGGACACGAAAAAGGAGCATTTACGGATGCAATTAAAACCAAGCCGGGTCGTTTTGAAATTGCTGATAAGGGAACTCTTTTTCTGGATGAAATCGGCAATCTTTCCACCTCGATGCAAACAAAGCTTCTGACCGCAATTGAAAAGAAGGAAGTGACACGTGTGGGGAATAATAAACCGACCCCTGTGGATGTGAGGCTTATTTGTGCCACTAACGTTAATATCCGGGATATGGTAATTGAGAACAAATTCCGTCAGGATCTGCTATATCGTATAAATACAGTTGAAATTAATCTTCCTCCTTTGCGCGACCGGGTTTCAGATATTCCTTTACTGGTCGATCATTTTCTTAAAAACTATTCAAAAAAATACAAGAAAAACATAAAGGGTGTTAATTCTGAAGGCCTGAAAAAGCTTACCCAGTATCATTGGCCCGGAAATGTCAGAGAACTCCAGCATTCTATTGAAAGGGCGATCATCATGAGCGATACTGATATGCTCGAGGCTGATGATTTCCTCCTGTCCACTCAGACTCAAAAGATTGAAGGACTGGATCTGGAAACTTTCAATCTTGATGAAATTGAAAAAGCAATCATTGTGAAAGTTCTGAAGCAATTCCAGGGCAACATTACCCAGGCAGCAACCGAACTTGGATTAACAAGAACATCATTATACAGAAGGATGGAAAAATATGATTTATAAGAATTTCAGAATAAATATTATTGTCAGAATTATAATGCTTGCAGCCACTGTTTTTCTTTTCTTCGTTGCACTGGATATTGATTTTAAGGTCACTCCTTTCCTTGTAGGTGCAGCTGTACTGATTGAAGTTTTCACTCTCATTCGTTATGTCGACAGGACAAACCGGGATCTGACCAGCTTTCTCGAATCAATAAGGTTTGCAGAGTTCACCCGGACATTCAAGATCGAAGGGATGGGCAGTTCCTTTGATGAGCTTAACAGGGCATTCAATGATGTGATAAGCGATTTTCAGAAAGTCCGTTCCGAAAAGGAAGAACATTTCCATTACCTGCAGAGTATTGTTCAGAATATTGATGTCGCAATCTTAGCGTATCGTAAGGATGGCACGGTGGAGATGATAAACAAAGCGGCTAAAAAGCTTTTCCAGATCCACAGCCTGAAAAATATTAAAGGACTGGAGCAGATTAGTCCTGAGCTGGTAAATACGCTGCTGCATATCAACCCGGGGGAAAATGCCCTGGTTAAGGTCCAGGACCAGGATGATATACTTCAGCTGGCTGTATACTCCACGGAATTTAAAATAAAGGATAAACTTATTATCCTTACTACAATTAACAATATACAGAATGTACTGGAAGAACAGGAAACTGAAGCCTGGCAAAAACTGATAAGAGTTCTGACGCATGAGATCATGAATTCTATCACTCCAATTGCATCCCTCTCCTCTACACTTGAAATCATGCTGAAAGGTATTACCGAAAATGGAAATATCAAGGAAGAACTTGATATTAATACTGTTATGGAGATACTTCAGGCACTTCAGACTATCAACAAACGAAGCACCGGGTTGCTTCATTTCGTAAACACATACAGGAATCTGACTAGGATACCCAAACCGAACTTTAAGATTTTCCCGGTACAGGAACTTTTCAAGAATATTTACCTTCTCATGGAGGAAGAACTGGCAGAAACCAAAATAAACTTTGTTACCAAAATTGATCCTGAAAATCTTATGGTTTCTGCAGATGAACAGCTGATTGAACAGGTGATTATTAACCTGATCAGGAATTCCATCCATGCACTTGAAAACAGGAATGATCCTACAATTGAACTAAAAGCATTCTATAATAAGAGGGGACGTGTTACAATGCAGGTCACCGACAATGGAACAGGCATTCTCCCGGAAGTGCTGGATAAAATCTTCATACCCTTCTTTACTACCAAACAGAGCGGTTCAGGTATCGGTCTGAGTCTTTCCCGCCAGATCCTCAGACTCCATAACGGCACCATCTCCGCACATTCTGTTCCCGAAAAGGAAACCGTCTTTACTATGACCTTCTAATTATTTCCCCTGTTTATCTGATACAACTTCTCAGGATCCATCTTAATCATCGCCCGGTCATAAGTCATCAGCCCGTTCACTTCTATCTCAACATCTGTAGTCTGTGTATAAACAGCAGCAGACAGACCTTTCCCAACCATAGGCATAAGCTGGTCAATTAATCCGGCATAGGCTTCCAGGAGCTTTTCCCTGCTGTCAAAACTCCTGTAACCCCAGTTATCCTTATCCTGCCATGTATGTCCTTCAACCGGTAATCCAAGCCCGCCGAATTCCCCGAGAACAATTGCCCTGTTTTCTTCAGGACCAGGCATTGCTGGTCCCGGATATGCATGTATATCCCTGATATCCCCGACATTCCTGTCGGTCCAACCGCTTGTAGGATTAATGAGCCTGGTGCTGTCAAGGCCGCGGATAAAGTCAACTATTTCTCCTGTTTTAAACTGGCCCCAGCCTTCATTAAAAGGTACCCATACAACTATCGAAGGATGATTAATACGTTCCTGTATTATTTCCTGAAGTTCAAGCCGGAACTGATTTTCAGATTCTGCAGTCCTGATAATATCCGGATCTTCCCCCCCGATAAATTTATCACCGCTGGGCATATCCTGCCAGACCAGAAGTCCCAGCTTATCGCACCAGTAGTACCACCTGTCAGGTTCTGCCTTGACATGTTTCCTGGCCATATTAAATCCCAGCTGTTTTGTTACTTCAATATCATTTTTCAAAGCTTCATCGGTTGGTGCGGTATAAAGTCCGTCAGGCCACCATCCCTGGTCAAGCGGACCGAACTGGAAAATAAATTCGTCATTAAGCATCATACGGGTATACCCTTTCTCGTCCTTTCCAAGTGATATTTTTCTCATACCAAAATATCCCTGAATACTATCAGTTCTTACACCATCCTCCGTGATAAGAACCAGATTGAAATCATAAAGAAAAGGATATTCCGGGGACCAGTAGACAGGATCTTCAATTGAAATGATGACCTTATTCTGTTGTGAAAATTCTTCTGCTACCACATGATCTTCCGTGGATATAAAAGCCTCAAGAGCATATCCATTTTCAAGTGTTACATCTGCAATAATTGTGACCTGGCTGGCATCAATATCCGGAATTATATTAACCGATTTAATATGATCAATATTCAGAGGTTCGAGCCAGACTGTTTGCCAGATGCCTGTAACCGATGTATACCATATACTCCCTGGCTTCAGCACCTGTTTTCCGCGGGGCTGTGTACCCTCGTCTACCGGATCCCAAACCGCAACAACCAGCTCCTGGCGTCCTCTTTTTTTGAGTGCCCCGGTAATATCGAAAGTAAATGCATCATATCCGCCCTTGTGGGTACCCACCTCAGATCCATTCACCCAGACTCTGGTTTCCCAGTCAGAAGCTCCGAAATTCAGCATGACCCTTCGTCCTGCCCAGCCGGCTGGCACTTCAAATGTCCGGCAGTACCACAACCGGTTTTCCGGGCCGACGCTTTTCCCGACACCTGATAAAGCCGATTCAGGACAGAACGGGACCAGTATTTTCCCGTCAAATTTTCCGGGTTTTTCACCTGCTGAAGGGACAATTGCATAATCCCATAATCCATTGAGATTCAGCCATTCTTCACGTACCATCTGGGGCCTGGGGTATTCAGGAAGAACCGATCCGGGATTCACCTCATCTGCCCACCGGGTCATCAGAGGCCTCGCCGCAGGTTTCCATGCAGTTACTTCTGGTTCTACATTGCATGAAACTGCAACAAAAACCAGAATAATTGGAATTAATAAATGTCTCATGGGATATTAAATTGATTTTTTTGATTTCGCTGATAATTCGCAGCCCTGTCACCTTGCAGCCTTGCAGCCCTGTGACCTTTGGCCTTGAGGGCCGGCCTATTTTGCTGAGAACCTGAAAACTGTCTGTTGTTTGTATACTTCGCCAGGCCGGAGCACTGTTGAAGGGAAGTCCGGATGATTCGGGGAATCAGGATAATGCTGTGTTTCCAGGCAGAAACCCGACCGATAGTTATATACCATTCCGCCTTTACCTGTTTGCGAACCATTCAGGAAATTACCTGTATAAAACTGTATCGCAGGTTGAGTGGTAAAAACTTCCAAAAATCTTCCTGATAATTTGTCGTAAGCTGATGCTGCGAATGTTAGTTCTCCCGCCGTTTCCTTATTAAGTATAAAATTATGATCGTAGCCCCCGCCGAGAACAATCTGTTCCGCAGTACTGGCGATCCTTTCACCTATAAGGTGAGGAGTTCTGAAATCAAAGGCTGAACCCTCAACAGGCCTGATCTCGCCTGTTGGTATTAAAGCCTGGTCCACCGGAGTAAAATTGTCGGCATTAATCACCAGCTCATGGTCAAGTATCGGACCTGAGTCTTGCCCGTTAAGATTAAAATAGGAATGCTGTGAAAGATTAACCACAGTCGGTTTGTCAGTAACTGCACTGTAATCAACAATCAGTTCATTTTTATCTGTAAGTGTATATAATACTTCAACTTTTAGATTTCCCGGGAAACCCTGATCTCTATCCGGACTGTAAAGGGTAAGTTTAACAGCTTCCCCATCAGGATTTTCTGTTATTTCGCCGGTCCAGACGGCATTATCAAAACCTGAATCACCGCCATGCAATGCATTCTTCCCTCCGTCATTTGTGGGGATCTGGTACTCTGTTCCATCCAGGATAAATTTTCCGCCGGCAATCCGGTTGGCATATCTCCCGACTATAGCTCCAAAATACTTGTCCCCGCCAAGGTAAGCCTGAATGTTTTCGTATCCGAAGACAATATCTTTAAAGTTTCCTTCTTTGTCAGGAACAAACAACGTTACGATCTTGGCACCATAATTTGTCACCTGCATAACAACACCATTATCATTTTTAATAGTGTACAAATCAGTCTTGAGATCTTTATAGGTCGACTGAAAATTTTCCTGTTTTACCATTCCGGGATATTCCACGGTTTTTGATTTTGGCTGACACGAAACTGCCAGGATAAGCAGGATGGGAAGAATCGTTCTGTTCATGGTTTAAGGTTTAAAGTTTAGTTTTTAGTGTTTCGATTTTTTTTTTAAAGATTATCTTCGCGGCCACATTCCTCAATGATTATTTCTTAAACTTCTCTAAATCAAACACCAGAATCCCCCTCCCCACTCCTGCCTGGTCGCCCAGTTTTGCCACCTGGAAAGCCATAAATTTGGCATCATCACTGACAACAGGATTACTTGCTTTATAACCCGGATAATCAGCGAAAAATGTCAGCCGTTCGCTCTTTCCTGTTCCGTCAAGAGCAAGCTTGTAAATATCTATTACCTGGATTCCTTCCGGGGCATGCTTATCGCATTCGGTTAGCGTAAACCTGCCATCCGGGAATATTCCTTCAGGTTCATCATATTGATCCGGGGCATTTGAATAGTTGATTACTTCTCCTGTTTCAATATTCAGCCCCATGACCTCCGAACCCTGATATTCATATGCACTGAATATCAGTTCTTTCTCATCAGGTGGACGAAAATTCTGTGTTTCCAGGTTACATTTAAAAGGCAGGTCATTTGCATCCAGAATTTTCCTTTTTGATGCTAAACGCGGAACTCCTGAGCTATCAATAATTTCAGCCATATAAAATGCATTGCCTCGTGTCCATGCAATTTTCATTTCTTTCCTTGATACTGCAGGTCCCTCACTGCAATGTTCCCCCAGCGGGATCGCGGGAGATAAAAGATCCTTCCTTAATACCCATAGTTCTGCCTTCTCTTCTCCCCTGCTTGCCCACGGATCAGCAGCATCAAATGTGGCCGACCCTGACAACAGGATATCTCCATTGCTCAGATACAGCGCACGGGTATAGCCTTCATGGAAATAATGCCTGGTTAAAAGATTAATGATCCCTGTCTCAAGTTCGATCTCATAGACATCCCCGAAAGTTCTTTCAAGGAATAATATTTTTTTGCCGTCATGCGACCAGTCGGCCCTTTCTCCAAAATGCGTAACCTGTCTTATGTGCGCCGGAAGATTTTCCAGGGGTGACGCTGACTTCTTCTTATCCTGCACCTGCGACCCGCACACCCCCAGCAGAATAATCAAAACTAAACCAACACAGTGTTTCATATTAATTTTAGTCATTTTATTTTGAGACAATTGAGGCATTTGAGACATTTCTCTATGCCCTCTGCCCTCCGCTCTCCGCCCCTTGCCCCTCGCCCCTGCTCCATGCTCCACGCCCCATGCTCCCTATTCTATCTTCAGTTCCTTCTGTATCTGCTCCAGCGATTTTCCCCTGGTCTCAGGAATGAACCTCAGGACATAAAAGAATTGTAAAACCATCATCACCGCAAAAAACATAAACGAAGTGCCTCCTCCGACCGATTTGGCAAGGATCGGGAAAGTAAGGGATACCAGAGCCGCCATCGCCCAGTGAGTAAAGCTTCCAAGCGACTGTCCACGCGCCCTGACTTTGTTCGGAAAAATCTCTGAGATAAAGACCCATATAACTGCTCCCTGCGAAAAAGCAAAAAAGGCAATATACCCCAGCAGGTATATCAGCACTGCGTAGCCTTCAAAATCCTGTATATAAAATGAACGCGCCACCATCCCAAGGAAAAATGCCATGCCAATGGATCCTATAATTAAAAGGGTCTTCCTTCCATACCTGTCTATGATACTCATTGCAATAAGCGTGAAAACCATATTAGTGAAACCGATTGCCACTGATTGGAGGAGGGCTATATTTCTTGAAACCTCGGCCATCTCAAATATTCTTGGTGCATAATACATAACCGCATTGATGCCAGTTAACTGGTTAAAAATTGCCACCATAACCGCCGCAAAAATGGGGATCCTGTATTTCCTGGTAAAAAGCTTCTCCTTTACCCCATTGAGCTCGACCTTTAATGATTCGACGATATCATTAATTTCAGCCTGTACATCCGATGATCCGCATTTTTTAAGGACCTCTTCAGCCTCAGCCGTCCTTTTCTTCAGGACAAGCCATCTTGGACTATTCGGAACAAAGAACAGGAGTCCAAAGTATATTAAAGATGGGATAGCCATTATACCCAGCATCCACCTCCAGGAATAATTTTCAGCATAGGTATCTATCAGCCAGTTTGATAAAAATGCGACCATTATACCTGTCACGACATTGAACTGGAAAACCGCTACAAGCCTTCCCCGGGACCTGGCCGGAGATATTTCTGCAATATACATAGGAGCCATCACAGATGAACCTCCTACAGCCAGTCCCCCTATGAACCTGAACACGAGGAGTCCGTACCAGCTTTGTGAAAGTGCGCTCCCTATTGCAGATAGTGTGTACAATACTGCAAGGCCTATCATGACTTTCTTGCGCCCGAAATAATCACCCGGGCGACTTATAAAAAGTGCTCCGGCAGCAGTTCCAATAAGTGCAATGGCTACAGTGAATCCAAGCCAGAAACGACTCAGTTCAAATATCGTTTCAAGCGATCCTTCCACCCCGGAAATCACCGCAGTATCAAATCCAAACAAAAATCCACCAAGGGCCGCTATGATCGTGTTCCTGATAACATAAAGTCTGGTACTCATAAAAAAAGATAATTAATTGGAGGAAAAAATGTCTCAAAATGCAAATGCCTCAATTGTCTCAAAAGTAATGTTTTGTTCTTTCTGTTGTATATAAGTAAAATTGGGAAATTATATTTTTTGAGACACTTCAAACATTTGAGACATTTGAGACATTTCTCCCTGCCCCCTGCTCCATGCTCCCAGCTTCTTTAGTTGTTAATTTTAACGTAATATTGCCTTTCAGTTATGTAAATATTCTTCAATCGTGTCCTTGTTTTAGCCTTAATCTGTACCTGGGCTGCAACGGATTGGTCTTTGTTTACAATAAAAGGAATCTCGCCAACACCATCCAGCGTAAAGATATCAGCCAGAATAGTATCCCCGGTGGCACTAACCAGGACCTGCTCAAATACAACTTCCTTTGAATTATCCGACAGATGCATTTTCAGGATAAATTGTCCGGAAACGGAGGTCCTGACAGGTTTATCAAAAACAATTTCCGGGTAACCTGTGATCAGTTCTCCTGTCTCCGTAAACTCTTTCATCCCATTCAGCTGTTTACCATTACGAAACGGGATCTCTGCCAGGAGCCTTCCTGACTTGTAATATTTTTTTTGTATTCCTTCTGCCTCACCATTAACATATTGGGTTACCTGGTAAGGCTTACCATTCTCATAATACCATGTTGATTCGCCCTGCTGTTTTCCGTTCTCGAAGTTAATTACCGATTGTACCTTGCCGCTTTCATAATAATTTGTCGAAGGGCCATGCTTGACGCCGTCTTTCATACTGATCTCCGATATCAGTACCCCTGAACGGCTGTATATTTTCTGGATGTCAGTTTTCTCTTTACTAAACCTGCCCGGCCTATCTCCTGAATTACAGCCAATTACAAGCACTGCAAGTATTCCTGAACCAATAATAAAGAATTTTTGTTTTATCATTTTTCAGCTGTTATTAGTGTCTATATTCCGGGTGAATTTATAAAGGTTTTAATTTAACAAGATAAAACTAAAGGACAAAACATTAAGCTTTAAAATCGAAATTCGAAAAACGAAATAAAGGAAGAAAACTCGAAATCCGAAAATCAAAACAACAGAAACAATAGAAACAACAGAAACAATAGAAACGACCTGTATATATTAAGGCAAAGCCAAATATTTACTACCTTAACAGTTTAAATTCCGGACCCGGTTTGAGAATAAAATGTTGATTCAGTCCGTTAATGCGGTATGAAGGATCGTGTAAAAATATTAGCATTATTTTTTGGGCTGTCACTGCTTCTGTTTTTCAATTCCTGCATTAAGGAGGAATTTGATGCGAAGAAGGTTGACAAAGAGTTTGTAATTAATCCCGCCGTTGCTGCACCTCTGGGTTATATCCATTACGAACTTAATGAGATCCTTGATGATTCAGCCAGGGCATGGGAAATTACTGTAGGTGAAGATAGTCTGATCAGCCTGGAATACGAAGCAGAGGTCTACTCGAAACAGGCATCTGAGTTGCTGCAATTTCCTGAAATAGCCGGATCCGATTCTATCCTGAATAACTCTAAATACGATCTGGATCTGGGCTTAATAGGCTGGTATTATGATCTGAAGCAGACAGATACAATAAACTTATTATTGTCCGGACCTGACGGGCCTATTAATACTCAGATTGACAGTATTCAGGTGGATTCGTTAATTATTAATGTCAATCGTCTTTCAAAATATATGCTCAGAGGAAAGATGATATTGACCAGTCCGAAAATCAGGAAAAAATATGGCAATACATGGGCGTATTGGGCTGCAGCTATCCCTGTGCTTGGTCCTGTTCAAAACGTAGTAGCTGAGGACGTCACAATTATTCTCTCACATGATCTGCCTGATGTAAACATTGTTCCTCTGGTTTTTGAACTAAGACTGGATCAATCCCGTGGAATTGTTCCGGCAGGATTTACAATCCTGAATTATTCTTTCACTACCATTGATCTGGATTTTGATGCTATTTACGGGAAACTAGGCCAAATGAATTTCCCTATAGGCCCACAGGATATGGTCATTGACTTCTATTCTGATCTTAATAAAGGCACTTTCCATTTTGCTGAGCCCCGGCTAAAATTCATTTTTGAGAATTCCTTTGGTTTGCCAATCCAGATTATAACCAATGATCTATATGCTGCATCCGCGGGAGGGACGATCACTGAAATTACCGGATCCGGACTGCCATCTATAACTAATGAACTGATTATAAACTATCCTACCCTTAAGGAGGTAGGCGAGGCTGCTTATGACAGTCTGATTATCAATTATAATGAAGCTAATCTTGTTGAAGCACTGAATTCATCACCCGGGAGCATCACATTTGGCATGGAAGCCCGGACAAATCCTCAGAATGATGATACTTATAATTTCGTCACTGATGAAAGCCGGTTAAAGGTTATATCAAAGCTGATCCTGCCGATAGATGGTTACACAGAATTTCTGAATATAGAGGATAGTGTGAGGTATAATTTTGCGGACTTCTTTAGAAATCCTCCCCGGGAGATAAAAAGAATGGCCTTAAGGCTTAACTTTACAAATGGATTCCCGGTTGATATCAGATCCCAGATCTATTTGCTCGATGGTAATCACAACATTGTGGATTCATTATTTGATGAAGAATATACTATTAAGGCCGGAATAGATCCGGATGGAGATGGCATGGTTGAGCCGACGAAGAGTGATCCTGTTGAAGTGGAATTGACCCGCGCAAAAATTGACAATGTTGTAATATCCCGTTACTTTTACTTCAAAGGGAGGCTGAATACTCTTAATTCTGACATTCCTGAAAACTACAAATTCTATTCTTTTTATTTCCTGGATGCATATATCGGTGTAGTCGGGGATCTCGAACTAAATTCCACCGGTAACTAAATGAATACTTCCAGGTTAATACATGTTCTGATTATATGGTTATTACTGTCCTTTCCTTTTACAGTTTTAGCCCAGGAAAATACTATGTACTTTATGCATACCAATCCGCAGGCTATTCACACAAATCCCGCCCTGTTTTACAAATGTGTCACTTATATTGAACTTCCTGCTGTATCGTCATTGAAGTATTCGTATGGAAACAGCGGATTCGCGTATCGTGATGCGTTCAATTTCGGGAACGGTACCGCGAGTGATTCACTCCTCATCGATTTTGACAAGCTTGACAGGAAAATGAAAAACCGGAATTATATCCGGAATGATTACAGCGTGAATATCCTTGGAGCGGGTTTCAGGGTAAAAAAGGATTATTATGTTCATTTTAATATATCAAATCACGGAGAAACGCGCATAGGACTTCCCGGTGACCTGATTGCGCTTAAAGACGGGAACTGGGATTCCTCAGAAGAGGTACCCCGGGATTTTAAGCTTGGCAGCCTGGGAGTTAATGCAATCGACTACATACAGATCGCGGCAGGAATTTCAAAGAAGATCTCCGAAGGATTCAGTGTTGGACTTACCGCAAAATATCTTATGGGATCAGCCTGCATCATCAACAGGAGATCCAGGCTTGATCTGGACACACAGTCAGATCCGATAGTTCTTAATGCGTATATAAATTATAATATTTATGCTTCATTCCCGGTTGTGCCAAGTTATAATCCCTTTACAGACATAGTTGAATCTGTCAGTTTTGAAAATTCCTTCTCCGATCCGGTCAATGATTTTATTTTTAATAAGAACAGGGGACTAGCACTGGATGCAGGGATCCTTTATGATTATTCAGACAAGATAATGCTTTCAGCAAGCATTATTGATCTTGGATTTATACGGTGGAAATCTAATATTAACAGGTTTGAGGCTGAGGGGAGCTTTACTTTCCGGGGATTTGATCTGAGTCAGTATGCACCCGGGGCTGATGAATCTGAATTATTCCAGGCACTTCTTGATTCCATTGAGACTTCATTCCGGTTTAATAACAGTAATCATCCATTTACCTCAGCATTGACGCCAAAAATTTATCTTGGCGGTTTATACAAAATGAATAAAAAGCTGGCTTTTGGAGCATTATTAAGGACAGATCTGTTCGACCTTAGGCCTCATTTCGCTTTGACCCTGACAGCCAATTATAACCCTGTCGATTTCTTTTCAGGGACTCTGAGTTATTCTGTAATGAATAACAGGCTTTACAACTTTGGATTTGGATTTGCAATAGGCAGGCCCGGAGCCCAGCTTTTCTTTGTCACAGATAATATTCCTCTGAACTATGTCCGGGAAACCAACACCGGTATTATTTTTCCCTACAGTGCACGAACATTGAATTTCAGGGTTGGCGTCAATCTTATTTTTGTCTGCAGAGAGCTGAAATGGGCAGGCAAACCCCGTGCTTACCAGTATACCAAAGCCCGGGGGCTTTGCCCGGCCTACGACTAACACGTGAGGCGTGAAGCGTGAAGCGTGAGTCGTGAGTCGTGAGTCGTAAATCGTGAATCGTGAGTCGTGAATCGTGGAGAAATTTAAGTCCTTTTTTCCTTTTTTGATTTAAGATATCGGATCATGCCAAGGATAATTTGTTTTGTTTTTTGAAGATCTTCATCAAGATCGTCTGATATGGAAAGATATCCCAACTCTTGCGAAAGTATAAGTTGTGTTTCTAATTCGACTGCTGAACCTAAAGAATAATACAGGAACTTAGTAAATTCATTATCTGAATCTCTTGCAGAACCCTCTGCAAGATTTGATGGGATCGATACAGCTGCTCTTCTCATTTGAGTTGTCAAACCGTACTTTTCAGAATCAGGCATTTTTTCTGTCAGTTTATAAATTTTCTTTACCAGAGAAATTGATTTTTTCCATGAGTCAAGATTTTTGTGATTCATAACTGTAAAATTTAAGGTCCTTTAACCTTTAATGCCAGAGATCAGCAAATATCGGCTATCATTTTCTATTTATTTTTGTCTTGTCTTTTATTTCACGACTCACGACTCATGACTCACGACTCACGCTTTTTTCCGATCTTTGTATCTATTATGCAGATCCGTGGTAAATACAACGCCGCAATTATATTCAACGACAACGTCGACCAGGAATCTTATTCCCAGATACAGGAGTTCTGTAACCAGGAGGTTTTCAGGGATGCGGTTATACGGATAATGCCTGACGTTCATGCCGGGAAAGGGTGCGTCATTGGTTATACTGCCAATCTTACCGGAAGGGTTATTCCGAACCTGATAGGGCTGGATATTGGATGCGGGATCCTTTGTACCAACCTCGGAAAGATCAATCTGTCATATGACAAGCTTGATAAATATATCATCAGGAGTATCCCGTACGGTTTTGAAAGGAATAAACGTGCCAGCAAAGATGATTTTGAAACGGAATTCATCAGCGGGCTCGAGGAGGCGTGCGACAAACTGGAGATCAAATTCGCAGAACATCTGAAAGGAGTCGGCAGCCTTGGAGGAGGGAATCATTTTATTGAGATCGCTGAGGACCCGGAGAAAAACAAATGGCTGTTGATCCACAGTGGATCGAGGAATTTCGGGCTTCAGGTTGCAACGTGGCATCAGAATAAAGCAATATCAGTAAACACAAAAAAAGGAACAGACATTGCAAAGCATTTTGCATATCTTGAGGGACGCGACAGGGAGGATTATATCCGGCATATGAAGGTTGCCCAGTGGTATGCCAGGCTCAACCGCAGGGAGATGACCAGGCGTATCCTGTTTTTCCTTGAGATGAAGGAGGTTGCGGAGCAGTTTGAATCGGTGCATAACTACATCAATTTTGAAGACAATATTATCCGTAAGGGTGCTATTTCGGCGCATGAGGGCGAAAAGATGGTCATCCCGCTGAATATGCGCGATGGCAGCCTGATTGCGGTCGGCAAAGGCAATAAGGAATGGAATTATTCGGCACCCCACGGTGCAGGAAGGAGGCTGTCGAGGAACCAGGCTAAAAAGCAGATTGATCTTACGGATTTCAAAAATTCCATGAAAGGGATATGGACGTCGACGGTTTCGGAAAGGACCAAAGACGAAGCCCCTCAGGCATATAAGCCGAAGGGGGAGATTCTCAAGTATATTCCTGATTCAGTGGAGGTTGTTGAAACATTGAAGCCGCTATATAACTTTAAAGCGGAATGAAACTTTAAATTCGAAACTTGCGAAAGACGAAATTCGAAAAACTAAAAGCTGAGAACCGTTAGAATCCCATCATTTTCCTGATCTTCAGGATCGTCATATGTTGGTAATTTTCATTCAGATCCACATTTATTCTGCTGAGATAATTCTCAAATATTTCAGTGTCGTTTTTTCCGGAAAAATAACCACTCTTTAATAACAGAGCCCTCTTGATCTCTTCTAACTGCGTGATTCTGTCCCCATAAATCTTTATTTGCTGATCGAAACTCATATTAGTTTAGTTTTTCGTCTTTCGCTATTTCGATTTTTAGCTACTGCAGCTGATTCCCATTTATCGCCATCGCATACTGCCCCTTCTCCAGGCATACAGCATGATATATCACAGCAAATGCGGTGCTGATCCATATTGCGGAAATAAATACTCCGAAGAACAGCATGATCAGTCCGGCAATCACAATAGGAATGGCCAGCAGACCGGTGAAGAAGATAGCCCAGCCATGCCCCCTGGTCATATCCCAGCTGGCTTTCAGGGCGTCCATAACATCCATCTTCTGGTCAATAACCAGGTAAGGGACAAAAGCAAGGCGGCAGGCGAAAATAATTCCCGGTACGATCAGCATGACGACACCAAAGCCGACAATGATCATTACTATCAGGTTAGCCAGCACGGCATTCCAATAATTTCTCTCGAATATTGCAAACATATCCTTAATATTGATCTTCTCTTTCCTGACTGCCTTGAGGAAAACCCATTTGACACCATAACCTATGGGCCCCGACAGGAAAACTCCATATAGCACACCAAAACCAATTATGGGGACAAAGTACCACTGGAAATGCTCTTCTTTCCACTGAAATACGCCGGCCGGCATCTGTACGACTGCATATACTATTGTTACCACCAGTAATTCAAGAAAGGTCTTCCACATAACATCCCATCCTTTGCCGTAACTTGGACTTGTCTTCGGGATGAATTCATTCGTCTTGTTTTCATTAATTGCTTCCATGTTATTTTTATTTAATAATTAATGATTCAAAAGTAGTTTGCCATATATATATATTTTAGCGACCTAAGTAGGAATTTTAAGATCACTACTTAAGTAGGAATGATCTGTAAAGCCTGCCAGATAAGGAAATGATAAAACACTACTTTCGTATGAACTCTTTGTCTCTTATTTTCCCTATTTTAGCCTTACAATTTTATGGTAATGTCTGAGACCATCAAAATAGTAATCGCGACTCTTTCGATCCTTGCCGGATTGTCTTCAATCTTTGTTGTTCACCTGATGAGCCAGAAATACCGCCTGTCATTTTTATCAATCTACTTTTATTTCCTGATTTTTATGAACATCTTCGGCATTTATGGCATCGCAGGGGCAAGGATTATCAGGGAATTACTTATCACCATTGGAGCCGCAGGGACATCAATCGAATATATAACAATGGTTTTTACCTATCTCGGCATCCCGTTCCTGATCCTTGCTATGTACATGTTTCTACGCCTTTGTACCGAAATGGTCAAAAAGAATCTGTCAACGGCTTTCAACCTTATATATTTTGGCCTGCAATTCCTGTTGTTCCTTGCCTACGGACTTCTCCTGATTTTTATTTCCCGTTTTGGCGAACGGAATTTTGCCCTCATTAAGCAGGTGATTCAATTAACCTATTCATTGCTGTTCGCCATAAACAGCTTCCTCGCCCTGGCTTTTCTCTTCATTAATCAGCGACGCTTCATCGATATGAATGAGCGAAAATCTATCCGGACATTCGGATTCCTCTACCTGGTGATCATCACCACCCTGTTAATTATGGTCAACCTTTTACACATTATGCCCTGGCTGGAAGGTTTTTTCCTTTTCTTCCTGTTTGCCAGCCATTTAATTCCTATTTTCTTTTTAAATATTAATCTTGATAAATACTATATTGAACCTGTTGTAGTCATTGATTTCAAAAAGTCAGCGCAAGACTTTGCCAGGAAATATGGTATTTCTGGCCGCGAGAAGGAAGTCATCGAGCTTATTTGTATGGGAAAAAGTAACCAGGACATCAGCGAATGCCTGTTTATATCGCTTCAGACCGTAAAGGACCATATTCACCGTATCTACCTTAAGACTGAAGTCAAAAACCGTGTCCAGCTTGCCAACCTGATCCGTAAATTCCAATAATCCTTATGCCCCGGAGATTAGCCATCGGAGATATCCACGGTTGCCTGAAAACCTTCATCAGACTTGTTGAAGACGGGATCAAACTGACCCGGGAAGATATCTTATATCCGGTGGGGGACTTCATTGACCGGGGCCCCGACAGCAAAGGAGTGCTGGATTATATTGCAGATATGATCAAAAATGGATTCCGGATCAAACCTGTGCGGGGAAACCATGAGGAAATGCTGCTTGAAACACTGATCGATCCGGGGCGCCTTATGAGCTGGGTACATAATGGTGCAGAATCCACCCTTCAATCATTCGGACTTGATCCGGGTATACTCCTTACCAGTGAAACAGTACATGAGGTGCCGAAAAAATATATCAGCATGATTGAAAAATTTCCCTATTATGTTGAACTTGATGACTACCTGATAGTCCATGCTGCCTTTAATTTTTATATGGATGATCCGTTTGTTGATAATTACTCTATGGTCTGGTCAAGAGATACGATGTATGATCCGGTCAAAGCAGGTTTCCGGCGGATTATACATGGGCATACCCCCATCTCTGTTGATGAGATCAGGGCCGCGATAAACGACCCCGGATGCGGTCTGGTCAATATTGACGGCGGATGCGTCTATACCTCTTACGCCGACCTCGGTAATCTTGTAGCGGTTGATCTGGACTCGCGGGAATTATACGTTCAGAAGAACATTGATGTCTGAGAAATCACCGGTCATCCCGACGAGCGCTAGCGAGGAGGGAACTCCTAATCGATTAAGGTAACTATAATTTTGAACACTTTGAATAAGACGAGATCCCTCAGTCGCTTCGCTCCTTCGGGATGACAATGCTTCTAATTATGTTTTGCAGACTCTCAGGGGAAATAAAAGACTTTAATATATAATGACGAAAACATAAAATAATATCATTTCCTGCCTTCAAGACACCTGACTCCTGATATCTTCAAAAACAACGAAAACCATCATTTCATCTGACAGGAAACTGAAAGCGCCCTTTGATTTCAGCACCCATGCTGCTATGGCAGTCATCTCCCAGCCATCATCGTCACTGCCCTGCCATTTAGGACTGGTCAGCTTCTCTATACCGTTTTCCTCACCGAAGGCCTTCACTTTTAACATTTCTTTGGTCACATTTTCAAGCATATACGAATTGTCCCATGACCACATCCATGTATTTGAACGGTCCGATATAGAACCCACCACATGGAATGACATTATTACCTTTTTACCGCCCTTAAGGGTAAAGACCATTTCCCCTGTCTCCTGTTCAAAATCCATCTGCAAATAATCGTTAATCCCGTATTTTTTAGTAATGATCTCCTGCTGTTCAAGCAAATACTCCCGGGATTGCTTCAACAGATTTTTGTATTGTTGTGTGTCCATGGTTATGCTATTTGTTATTAAAGATAAGTACTGTGCTGTCACTATTCCGATAAAAGAATGATAGTAATCGATGCAATAATCAGTTCTTTAAGTAAAAAGCCACAGGAACTACCCCCCCAAATAATCAATGATAAATATACAGTAATCGTTTTTCTTTCATAATTTAACCTGAAAAATATATAATTAATAATTCACAAATACAATTAATAAGTTTTCAAAACCCGGATTACATAAAAATTAAGAATAAATAAAATAATATAAGTCAAAATGAGCAATGAATCCATTTTTTCCCGCAGAGGCTTTATAGGACTTTCCGCTTTAGGCATTGCAGGTTGCACATTAAATAATAGCAACAAAAAAGAAGAAGTCAGAAAGGAAGATATGGATTTTGAAATATTCGATTGCCATCTCCATTGTCCTCCTGAAGCTGGCGAAAGGTGGCAATGGTATAAGGTTACACACACTTTTGATGATTTTGTTGCTTATCTGGATAAAACCGG
>JBGPAO010000016.1:0-21847 GCA_041480755.1 Bacteroidia bacterium | reverse complement strand
CGCAGGTAAAGGAATTTGGAAGAACGGTCAGGCTTGCGATACCACAGGCGTCACTGCTGCCGTTGTTTACATCGGCGCCTGTGATGGTTACATTACCCGTGGCGTCGAGTTGTACAGTTATATTTCTGCAAACGGCGACCGGGGGGACATTATCCTGTACCGTTACTACCGCATTGCAGGTTCCGGTGTTGCCGTTATTATCCGTTACCGTCAGGGTGACATTATTCGGACCCACGTTGGCGCAGGTGAAGGAGTTCGGAAGAACGGTCAGGCTTGCGATACCACAGGCGTCACTGCTGCCGTTGTTTACATCGGCGCCTGTGATAGTCACATTACCTGCCGCATTCAGTTGTACAGTTATATCACGGCAAACGGCGACCGGCCGGATGGTATCACTAACAGTAACAATTGAATTACATGTACTGCTGTTTCCGTTAACATCAGTGACAGTAAGAGTAACCACATTCGGGCCTATATCAGCACAGGTAAAGTCTGTTATATCCAGGTTAAGGTTAAAAATGCCACACGCATCTGAAGAACCATTATTTATATCTGCAGGCAGAATAGAGGCATTTCCAGTAGCATCCAGCTGAACTGTAATATTATTGCATGCTGCAACAGGAGGAATATTATCCTCAACCGTCACATCTGCTGTACATATGCTGACGTTTCCATTATTATCCGTGACAGTTAATGTTACCACATTAACACCCACATCTGAGCAGGTAAAATTGGTTTTATCCAGCGTTCGCAAAGCGACTCCGCAGGCATCCGTACTCCCCGCATCGATATCTGCAGGAGTAATAGATGCAATTCCCGATGCATTCAGCTGAATGGTAATATCGTTACAAACTGCTGTGGGAGCTATATTATCTTCGACTGTAACTGTTGATTGGCACGTATCTGTATTTCCATTATTGTCAGTAACTGTTAATGTAACAATATTCGGGCCTACTTCAGTGCAGGTAAATACTGTCTGATCAAGAGTCATTAAGGCTATTCCGCATGCATCGTTTGAACCATTATTCACATCTGCAGGTGTAATGACGGCCACGCCGGCAGGATTTAACTGGACAGTGATATCCTTACACAATGCATCCGGACGTACAGTATCCTGAACGGTAACTGTAGAACTGCATGTATTGCTGTTCCCATTAACATCTCTTACTGTCAGCATAACAACGTTATTCCCTATATCAGCACATGTGAATGAATAATCATTAAGATACATAGTATCAATACCGCAGGCATCGCTGCTTCCGTTATCGATCTGAAGTGCAGTGATTGTGGCTGTTCCTGCACCATTTAGCTGTACTGTCAGGTTCCGGCATATAGCTGTTGGAGGAGTTATATCAAGGATATTAACTGATGCATTGTAATTACGAGTACAACCATTAGCATCAGTAAGTACTAATGAATAATTGCCTTCAATAAGGTTGAATATATCCTGGCTATTAGAAGAATATGCTCCAGGTCCTGTCCATGAATAAGAATATGGTGTAGTTCCTCCGGAAGGTGTAATTTCTATTGAGCCTTCAGGAATACCTGAACAAGAAACATTTGTAATAAGATTTGTTACTATTGAGATCGCTGAGGGTTGAGTTATTGTAATCTGATCTGTTGCTGTCTTAGCTGTGGCATCTCTGACAACAACGGTATATAATCCAGGTATAAGTCCTGATATAGCAGGGAGAGTTGAGCTGAAGGCTCCTGGTCCTGTCCATGAATATGTATAAGGTGGAGTCCCACCTCCTGCTGTAGCCAGAGCTGTTCCGTTATTAAATCCGAAACAGGTAATATTTGTCCCGGTAACATCAACATATAATGGATTTCCGACTACACATAATGTAAACGAACCTGAAGTATTGTTATCATCCACAGATATCCAGTACCAGTTACCAGGTGTGAGGGTATCAATACTTATAGTAAGGTCTCCTGCAAGAACGGGTGATACGCCGCAAGCTAATTCCGCACCTGCTGCATTCCAGAGGGCAACCTGTTGTCTGCGCATTGAACCATAAACTGAACCTGTGCGAATTCTGAACTCGAAATGCGGATTAATAGCCTGGAATGTAAACCAGACATTTTTATTAACAGCTCCTCCCCAGCAGGAACCCATATTCTGGTCGGCGGTGGCAACCAGGTTGCTGTACTGCGCATCGCTTGAACACCAGTTGTTCAGGTTAGTTAATACCACAGCGCCAGCTTTATAGTCATAATCCGGATTTTGATCAATACATAAAGAGAAACTTCCACTGACATTATCATCATCTACTGAAATCCAATACCGGTTTCCTGCAGTAAGAGTATCAATCTGCATGGTGACCGTTCCCTGGTTAGCAGTCCAGCGGGCACAGGCTACTTCTACTCCTGCTGCATTCCACAGTGCCAGTTGCTGGCGCTGCATTGTGCCGTAAACAGAACCTGTTTTAACCACAACCCGGATGAAACTGCCTGGTGCCTGGAAAGAAAACCATACATTTTTATTTACTGTACCTGTCCAGCAGGTCCCCATATCCCGGTCATCCGTTGCCATAGCGTTTGAGTACTGGGCATCACTTGAGCACCAATTATTCAGGTTGGTCAACACAACTGCTCCTTCAAGGTAATCGTAATCCGGATCTCTATCAATGCATAGTGAAAAACTGCCACTGACAAGATCATCATCAACGGATATATAGTACCAATTCCCGGTCGTGAGTGAATCGGCCTGCATTGTGACGGTTCCCTGGTTTGTAACCCAGCGTGCACAGGCTACTTCATCACCGGTCACATTCCAGAGAGCTACCTGCTGCCGCTGCATGCTTCCATAAACACTACCCGTTTTGACACGTACTTTTATAAATCTTGTCTGGGCCTGAAACTTAAACCAGACATTCTTATTCACTGTGCCTGACCAGCAGGAACCCATATTTCCATCATCAGTGGCAAATATATTATCATACACAGCATCACCCGAACACCAGTTATTGAGGTTGGTCAGCAGCATGGCCCCGGCTTCATAATCGTAATCTATATTCTCATCCGCACAAAGGGAGAAACTTCCGGAAACCAGGTCATCGTCCACAGATATATAATACATATGCCCGATAGTCAGGGTATCGGTCTGGAGAGAAATAGTTCCCTGATTAGTAACCCATCTTGCACAGGCTACTTCAATACCGGCTTCGTTCCATACAGAAACCTGTTGCCGCTGCATACTACCGTAAACACTTCCTGTTTTTACCCGTACCTTAATGAAGCTGGTACTTGCCTGGAACATAAACCAGACATTTTTATTTACCGTTCCTGACCAGCATGATCCCATATCCTCATCATCGGTGGCAAACAGATTATCATACACGGCATCAGCAGAACACCAGTTATTAAGGTTTGCCAGCAAAATGGCTCCGGCTTTATAATCATAATCTATATTTTCATCGGCACAAATAGAGAAGCTGCCTGAAACCAGATCGTCATCCACAGATATATAATATGTATGCCCGAAGGTCAGAGTATCGGTTTGCAGGGAAACAGTACCCTGGTTATAAACCCATCTTGCACAGGCTACTTCAACACCGGCTTCATTCCATACCGAAACTTGTTGGCGCTGCATACTGCCATAAACACTTCCCGTTCTGACCTGTATTTTAATGAAGCTGGTATTCGCCTGGAATCTGAACCATACATTTTTATTTATGGTACCCGACCAGCAGGAACCCAGATTCTCATCATCAGTTGCAAATAAATTATCATAAACAGCATCAGCGGAACACCAGTTATTGAGGTCGGTTAGCAGAATGGCTCCTGCCTGATAATCATAACTGATATTATTATCTGCACACAGGGAGAAAGTACCGGAAGTCAGGTCGTCATCCACAGAAATATAATATGTATGTCCGGTTGTCAGGGTATCGGTCTGAAGTGTAATTGTCCCCTGGTTATAGACCCATCTTGCACAGGCTACCTGAACACCCGCTGCATTCCATAAAGATGCCTGTTGGCGTTCCATATTTCCATATACACTTCCAGTACTTACACTGATTTTAATAAATGGATTAGTCGCCACGAATTTAAACCAGACATTTTTGTTAACCGCTCCCGTCCAGCAGGATCCCTGACTTCCATCACCTGTAGCGAACAGGTTACTATATACACCATCACCGGAGCACCAGTTATTAAGATCCGTTAATTCAATAGCATTTACTCTGTAATTATAATCAACCTGATCATCAACACACAGACTGAATGAACCGTTTGCAAGGTTATCATCCACTGCAAACCAATACCACTGTCCGGGAGTAAGAGCATCCGACTGCATTATAACCGTCCCCTGGTTATAAACATACAGGGCGCAGCTGACCTGTGCTCCTGTACTGTTAAATAAAGCTACCTGCTGTCTTTGCATCGTTCCAAAGACCCCGCCAGTCTTGATCTGTATATTGATCTGAGAAGTAGTGGCCTGGAATTTAAACCATTTATTTTTAAATGGAGTTCCCAGCCAGCATGATCCGCTCTTTGTATCATTTGGCTGGGGAACATTTGTATAAACTGCATCCGGAGAGCACCAGTCACTGATGTCTGTTAATTCAACTGCTCCCGGCGGGAATGGATATACAAGATCGTCATCCACACACAAAGTGAAAGTACCGCTCTGGGAATCATCATCTACGGATATATAATACCAGTTCCCGACTGTTAAGGAACCTGCAAGAAGTGATAATGTACCTGATCCAACGAGTCTATTACACCCAACTTCAGCACCTCCGGCCGTCCATAAAGCCACCTGCTGGTTACGCATTTCTCCGTCATTACTACCTGTTTTAACACTGATAGTAACGTTGGCAGATGTGGCCCGGAATTTGAACCATACATTTTTATTGGTGGCACCGCTCCAGCATGATCCCTGGAATTGATCCGCCGTCGCAATAATATTACTGAACCGGGCGGCTTCAGAGCACCAGCCATTAAGGTCTGTGATTTCAATGGCATTTGCCATATTATCATTTGGATGAGCGCTGGTGATACAAAGTGTAAAGGTTCCCCTGTAAGCTATATTATTGAAATTATCTACAGAAATATAATACCACTGTCCGGGTGTTAATCCGGTGGAAGCTACCTCGATATCTCCGTTATCTGAATAATATCTTTTGCATGACATTTCGCCCAGTGCCGCATTCCATAATGCGACATATGGCCTGACAAGGCTTCCTTCAACTCCGGTAATCCGGACCTGGATTGCAATGTTCGATGAAGGTGCCTGGAACTTAAACCAACGGTTATAATTCGGACCAGTGTCCCAGCAGGAACCTTTCGCCTGGTCAGCAGTAGCATTCATTGTTGAATACTGTGAATAAGCTGAGCACCAGCCATTCAGATCGGAGAGTTCAATGGCACCGGCTACAAAATCGTAACTGATTTCATCATCCGTACAAAGTGTAAACGATCCCCGGTATCCGGTTCCTGTATAATTGTCAACGGTTATATAATACCAGTTACCCGGAGTAAGTGATGTATAAACCAGTTCCAGATCACTGTATTGAACAGAGTAACGGGAACAGGCCAGCTGAACATCTGCTGCATCCCATAAAGCGATGAACGGATATTGCAGATCTCCTTCTGTTCCGCCGGTTTTTAACCAGATGGTTACATTGGTTCCTGTTGCCTGGAATTTAAACCAGCGGTTATAATTCGGACCATTATTCCAGCAAGATCCTCTTATACCGTCAGCTGAAGCATTGAGTGTGGTGAACTGTGCATCAGCTGAACAATAGTCAGCATACGGAGCAATTTCAAGAGCTCCAGCTTTAAAATCATAATCAATCTGATCATTGAGGCATAAAGTGAATGATCCCCTGTAACCATCTGCGGCATAATTATCCACAGTTATATAGTACCATTCTCCCGGTGTCAGGTTAGTTGCACCAATCCGAAGATCACTGTATTGGGAAGAATACATGGCACAGGCTACCTGATTATTCAGTGTATCCCATAAAGCAATATAAGGGTATTGCAAAGTTCCTTCAGCACCACCAGTTTTGAGGTCAATGGTTACCTGGCTAGTTGTAGCCTGGAATAAAAACCATCTGTCGTAATTCGATCCTGTATTCCAGCATGAACCTTTTGGGCCGTCGGATGTTGCATTCAAAGTTGTATATGCAGCATCCGCAGAACACCAGTTATTAAGATCGGTAAGCTCAACAGCTCCCTCTTTAAAATCATAATCAATATCATCCGTGATACACAGGGTAAAAGAACCACGGTATCCGTCGGCGGCATAATTATCAGCAGTTATATAATACCTGTCGCCCGGGATGAGGCCGGTTGCACCAATTGTCAGATCAGAATACTGACCGGAATATCGTCCGCAGGCTTTCTGAATACCCAGGCTATCCCATAATGCAATATAAGGATACTGGATGGTACCTTCTGCACCCCCTGTTTTAAGTTGAATCAGAATTTCACTGGTAGTTGCTGTAAACGTAAACCACCTGTCATAGGTCGGTCCGGTATTCCAGCAGGATCCTTTTGTACCATCAGGTGAGGCGTTCAGTGTGGTATATGCGGCTTCGGCAGAACACCAGTTATTCAGATCGGTCAGCTCGATGGCTCCTGCCTTAAAATTGTAGTCAATTTCATCTGTGATGCACAAGGTAAAGGTACCACGATAACCATCAGCTGCATAATTATCTACGGTTATATAGTACCACTCTCCCGGTGTCAGATTTGAAGCACCAACAACCAGGTCGGAATACTGTCCATAATATCTGTCACAGGCAATCTGGACATCCATAGAATTCCATAAGGCAATGTAGGGGTATTGAAGAGTACCTTCTGAACCGCCTGTTTTGAGCTGAATCAGTATTTCATTCGTAGTAGCCTGAAATCTGAACCACCGGTCGTAGTTTGGCCCTGTATTCCAGCAAGTACCTTTTCCTCCGTCGGGAGAGGCATCCAGAGTAGTATATGCGGCTTCGGCCGAGCACCAGTTGTTTAAATCAGTCAGCTCAATGGCACCAGCCTTGAAATTATAGTCAATATCATCTGATACGCAAAGGGAAAATGTGCCCCGGTAACCGACGTCATTATAATTATCAACAACGATATAGTACCAGTTACCAGGTGTAAGAGATGAGCTGCCAATAGAGAGATCACTGTACTGTGCCGAATAACGGGCACAGGCTAATTCATTATTTAAAGCATCCAGCAATGAAAGATAAGGATACTGAAGGGTACCTTCATCGCCTCCGGTTTTCAGCTGTACCAGGATCTCTGTTGTTGTGGCCTGAAATTTAAACCACCGTGTAAAATTAGGGCCGGTATTCCAGCATGAACCTTTATTGCCATCTGCCGATGCATTAATTGTAGTATAAACAGCATCGGCAGAACACCAGTTATTCAGGTCTGTAAGTTCAATTGCACCTGCTTTAAAATCATAATCAACCACATCCGAAAAACATAATTTGAAGGTTCCACGGTAACCGGCAGCATTAAAATTATCCACAGACACATAATACCATTGACCGGGTGTTAAACTACTGCTTCCAATAGTCAGATCTGAATACTGAGACGAGTACTGGACACAGGCTAATAGTGTGCCCGGCTGGTCCATGAGGGCAATATAAGGATATTGAATGGTACCCTCTGATCCACCTGTTTTAAGGTCTATTTTAACACTATTGGTGGTTGCCCGGAATTTAAACCAAACATTATAGTTGGGGCCCGAATTCCAGCATCCCGGACGCACTCCATCCGGTGTTCCGTTTAACGTAGTAAAAGCTGCATCAGCAGAACACCAGTTATTAATATTGCTTATTTCATAAGCTCCGATCTTAAAATCATTGGAGACCGTATCATCCACACATAATGTAAAGGTTCCCCTGTAACCTGCACCTACAAAATTATCCACGGAGATGTAATACCATGTTCCTGTTGTCAACCCGGTTACACTGGTCTGAATATCACTGTACTGACTGGTGTATATAGCACATCCGAGTTGTGTGTTTACGGCATCCCAGACTGCAACAAAAGGATATTGCATGGTACCCTCATCGCCTCCAACCTTCAACGTAACCGTTACATAACTTTTTGTTGCCCGGAATGTAAACCATCTGTTATAGTTGGGTCCGTTGCTCCAGCATGATCCCCTCAACTGGTCACCCGTTGCACCCACGGTCGAATAAGCCCCGTCGGCAGAGCACCAGTTATCTATACTCGTCAAAACCCTCGCACCAGCTCTGAAATTATAATCCCTGACCTCAGTATTATGGGTATCTGTACTGAAACATCCAAAAGCATCTGTATAATTATAAATAATTGTATGGATTCCGACACCTGCAAGGCCCGGATTAAATGTATTGCCCGCAATTCCATTTCCTGTAAAAGTACCTCCGGAAGGAGAACCCGTCAGAGTAACCGGTCCATCATTTATATCATACAGAGAATTTAGTCCAGAAAAAGAAACAACAGGAAGGGAATGTACTGTGGTATTCTGAATATCCGAATCTGAACACCCTTGGGCATTCGTATAAGTATAGGTGATAGAGTGAACACCAGGACCGGCTGCAACAGGATCAAACTGATTTCCGGTAACGCCTGCACCTGAGAAAGTTCCACCAACCGGATTACCGGTCAGGGTAACCGGGCTGTCATCCATACAGTAATCACTGGCTAATCCTGAAAAACTTACAACCGGCAGATCATATATATCAAGTGCCAGAAAAGAAGAATCTTTAGCTCCACATGAATTTTCTTCAACAACTTTAACTAACCCGGAAAGACCACCTGCCAGGCTCCATGTAACATCAATATTATTAGGTCCGCCAATCACACTTGCCGGAGTCCCATTGACGATCGTCCATGTATAGGTTGAACCTGGATGATCATCAACTGAATAATTTATTATTTCTCCTGCACAGACAATGTCATCAGCCGGAATAATGGGAGTAGTCAAAGGAGGTATGCAAAGGCCGCATTCTATTCCCGCCACCCACCCTGCCCGGTTGAATATCCCGTTGGACCGGAAGTTTAAAGTAATTGCCGTATCTGTTGCAGCCACCTGAAAGGAAAGTCCTTCACCGGAAAAAGCCCCAATAAGCGGAGATGCTGTTGTGGGCCCATCATAAATAAAAACCGTGTCACCAACTCTTACCTCAAACACACTGAAATCCAAACCCATGTTACCACCATTATCCGAGCAAAAAGTGACTGTGAAGTTTTCGTTATTCCCGTAATTTCCTCCGGCACCACCCGAATCATAAAATGTACCGGTGCAGGTGGTAATAGTATCGCCGTTATTCAGATCAATCCTGTATGTCTGGGAATGGGCCTGAAATCCTGAAAGCAGGGTGGTGAGTAAAACCAGGACAGATACCTGCCGGGAGTATTTAAATTTTATTTTAAATGCTTCTTTGAACCAGTGCATAAAACTTCAAAACAGGTTCAATATATAATAAACTCAATATAAATAAAATCCCTGGAATCAGTTTGAACCTGATTGTTTAATAAAGTAGACTAATCATTTAACAAATTGGTTGCAATTCAGGCCGGGTAAAGATATAAAATTATGTTTATTATCAATCAGGTACAGTTATCAACATATTGTGAATATATTAACAATTATATTACGGGGATGTTTATTCTGTCCTGTAAGTTTTAAAATTTTATTTTACAGGTTCTTTATTTCAGTTACCAGTTTCTGAAGCGAATCTTTTGCATTTCCAAAAAGCATCCTGGTATTATCAGCATAAAAGAGGAAGTTCTCTATGGCTGCATAACCTTTACCCATTCCCCTTTTCATAACAATGACATTTCGGGCCTTATAAGCTTTTATGATTGGCATTCCATAGATAGGGCTTGAAGGATCATCCTCAGCAGCCGGATTAACAACATCATTGGCACCAATAATAACTACGACATCTGTATTGGGCATTACCGGATTAATTGCATCCATTTCAACAAGTTTATCGTAAGGAACCTCAGCTTCAGCCAGTAATACATTCATATGTCCAGGCATACGTCCCGCCACAGGATGTATACCGAATTTAACTTCAACTCCTTTTTCTTCAAGAAGCTTTGCCATATCATTGCACACATGCTGAGCCTGTGCAACCGCAAGTCCATAACCGGGGACGATAACTACTTTATGGGAATAACTAAGAAGCACAGCCGCATCACTGACAGAGATCTCCCTGATAACGCCGATCTCTTTGTCCACTTTGGGACCGCCACCTCCGAATGAACCAACAATTACATTGAGCAGCGACCTGTTCATGGCCCTGCACATAATTATTGTAAGGATAGTGCCTGCAGAACCGACTAATATACCTCCGAGTATCATTGCCTGGTTATGATATATGAATCCTGCCATGGCAGCTGCGATCCCTGAGAATGAGTTCAGAAGAGAGATCACTACCGGCATATCGGCACCTCCTATTGGCATAACAAAAGTGATCCCATATATGAAAGATAGTCCCAGAAGTATCAGAACAATAATTTTATTGGTTTCAAATGATGCGTCTCCAAACAGGACAAACAGGATTCCTGCAATAATTATCAGCAGCATGCCGATATTAATATATTTCATGAATCCCGAAAAGATATCGCCGATTTTTTCTTCCAGTTTGCCATACGCGATCATACTTCCGCTGAATGTCAGACTGCCCACTGTTAATCCAAGCAAAGTAACCAGTGTCGACTGGTTTGCCGGGTTAGAATATTCAACCAGTGATACTAGAGCTGAAGCGGCCCCTCCGGTTGCATTAAAAAATGAAACGAACTGGGGCATTGCAGTCATTTTAATACGCCTGGCAACAATTGAAGACCAGATTCCAGCTACTACTATTGAAACAAGTATAATGATAATATTTACTGCCTTGATTTTATTACCGGCGTCATCTTTGTGCAACACGAGAGTAGTAACTATTACAAGCAGCATTCCTGCACCAGCCCAGATGTTCCCGCGCCTGCCTGTATCAGGGTGGCTCATCAGCTTAAGTCCTATCACAAAAAGAATCGCCGACAGCAGATAACTGAATTCAAGTATAATATCGCCTGTTGTGATACCAAGATCGGTCAAGGTTGCATTCATGAGCTTAACTGGTTTTTTTCCTTTTTTTAAACATTGCAAGCATCCTGTCAGTAACAACAAATCCGCCAAAGACATTTATTGCCCCGAATAAGACGGCTAATATTCCCAGTATGAGCTTAATGTTGATTGTGGAAGTATCAGCATGACCTGTAAGAATTATTCCGCCGATAATGCTGATCCCGCTTATGGCATTTGCTCCTGACATTAAGGGTGTATGCAGAATGGAAGGTACATTCTTAATAACCTCAAATCCGAGAAAAATGGACAGGACTATTATGAATATTGCGTCCCTGTTTTCAAAGAAAAATTTCAGTAATTGTTCCATAAATATTCCGGGTTTAACTGTTTATTGCTTTCTTAAGCATTTCATTAACAATTTCTTTATTATGAGTGAGACAGGTTCCTTTTATAATATCGTCCTGGAAATTCAGATTTATCTTTCCTTCGCCATCAATGATCAGCTTTATAAAATTCAATACATTATTCCCGAACATCCGGCTCGCGTCGACCGGCAAATCAGCAGGATAATCAGACCTGCCAATAATTTTCACACCGCTATGTATGACAATCCCGCCATCTTTTGTCAGCTCGCAGTTGCCACCTGTTGAAGCAGAGAGATCAATAATCAATGAACCGGGCATCATATGTTCAACGGTCTCCTTACGGATGAGAACGGGAGCTTTCTTACCCTGGATCTGTGCGGTACATATTATTATGTTTGATCTGACTGCATGGTCATGGATGGTTTGCTGCTGAAGCTGTTTATATTCCTCAGTCTGTTCAACTGCGTATCCCCCGGCAGAAGAATCGTCCTTCGCTCCTTCCACCTCGATAAATCTGGCTCCCAGGCTTCTGACCTCCTCTCCTGCCGCAGATCTTACATCAAATGCCTCAACCACTGCTCCAAGACGTTTAGCAGTAGCAATAGCCTGAAGTCCGGCAACTCCGGCGCCAAGAACAAGCACCTTTGCAGGTTTAATGGTACCTGCTGCCGACATGAACATTTGCATAAATTCAGGCAGGGTATTTGCCGCATCAAGTACAGCTTTGTACCCGGCAACGGTGGCCTGCGACGAAAGAATATCCATGGATTGAGCCCTTGTGGTACGAGGCAAAAGCTCAAGACTGAATGAGGTTATACTTGCCGAAGCAAGTCCTTGAACCAGTTCCTGATTGAAAAATGGATTAAGGACAGCGATGATAATCTGTCCCTCCTTCATTTTCGCCAGGATATCCTTATCAGGAGGATTGATTGCAAGAATTACATCTGATCCCTTCACAAGGTCCTGCCTCGAAACTGTCTTTGCCCCAGCCCGCTCGTAGTCACTGTCACTTGCATAGGCCCTTTCTCCGGCACCCTTTTCAACGAGAACATTAGTTTTCATTTTTACAAGTGCACCTGCAGCTTCAGGAAGCATCACAACCCTGTTTTCACCAGCTGATTCCTTTATAATTCCAATTGTCATTGGCTTAAAAAATTAATATTCTCAAAATTGAAGTCCAAAAGTAAATTTTTCAGAGTAAATTCCATCAACTTCGATAAGGATTTTATCCATAATTTATTTTCATTCCTATAAATGCCAGGATTTACCTGCGGTGGAGCTTCGGTGGTGCTTCAATTGTGCTTCAGTTGTGTTTCGGTTGTGCTACTGCTCTTTTCGCTCGCGTGATTCGGTTGTGCTTCAATGGTTAACTTAACATGTGAACGTCTTAAGATCGTTGTCATCCCGAAGGAGCAAAGCTCCTGAGGGATCTCGTCTTATTTAAAGGGATCTATATCATTGTTAAACTTACTCGATTACGAGTTCCCTCAGGAGCTTTGCTCCTTCGGGATGACTTGTATCACCGTTATTTTTTGGAAAAGTTAATTGTCGTAACTTTGCAGTTCCCTCAAAACAATGCGACTAATGAAGACAGAAGGATTTTCATATCTCGGGAACCTGGATATTGGTACTGTAGAGCAAATGTACCAGCAGTATCTTACTGACCCGGACTCGCTGGACGAGAGCTGGAGGAACTTTTTCAAAGGTTTTGAGTTTGCCAGGGAAAACTTCAGGGAGGAAGTCTCATCTGAAATCCTTGATAAAGAATTTAAAGTCATAAACCTTATCGATGCATACAGGAAAAGAGGTCACCTTTTCACGAAAACAAATCCTGTCAGAACCCGGCGCCAGTATTTTCCCACACTGGACCTTGAAAATTTCGGATTATCAGAGAATGACCTGGACACAGTATTCCATGCAGGGAAGGAAATCGGCCCCGGACCGGCATCTCTGAGAAATATAGTTGATCACCTGCAACTAACATATTGCCAGAGTATTGGAGCTGAATATATGTTTATCCGGAACCCCTCAAAACTGAAATGGCTGACCGGAAAAATGGAAAGCAGCAAAAATACAACCCAATTCACTGTTGAAGAGAAAAAGGAAATGTTCCTGCATTTGAGAAATGCCGTTGGCTTTGAAAAATTCCTTCACAGGAAATTTACCGGGCAAAAGAGTTTCTCGCTTGAGGGGGCTGAAATCCTCATCCCCGGACTTATCGCCCTTGTTGAGAAAGGTAATGAACTTGGAATCAGGGAGTTCATGATAGGAATGCCCCACCGGGGAAGGCTTAATGTCCTTGCAAATGTCCTTCAGAAACCTTATGAACAGATATTCAAAGAATTTGAAGGCGAGGAATTTGAAGAAGGTATTGCCCTGGGTGACGTAAAATACCATCTTGGATATTATAATGATATACTCACCCTTACAGGGAAAAAGGTCAGGCTTCATGTAGCTCCGAATCCCTCGCATCTTGAATCCGAGATGCCTGTAGTGGAGGGTCTTTCACGTGCAAAAATCGATCATAAGTACAATGGCGACTCTAAAAAACTGCTTCCGGTAATTATTCATGGCGATGCAGCTATCGCCGGGCAGGGAGTTGTGTACGAGGTGATCCAGATGTCTGACCTGCAGGGATATAAGACCGGAGGAACCATCCATCTTGTTATTAATAACCAGGTCGGATTCACCACCAATTACCTTGATGCAAGATCCAGCACTTACTGCACCGATATCGGCAAGGTAATCAAGGCCCCTGTTTTCCACATCAATGGCGATGATGTTGAGGCCTTGATTCATACTCTTCGGCTGGCCATAGAATACCGGCAGGAATTCCAGTCTGATGTATTTATTGATATCCTTGGTTACAGGAAGTACGGGCATAATGAAGGGGATGAACCCCGTTTCACTCAACCTTTATTATATAAAGCTATTGAGAAACATCCTGATCCACGTGATATTTACAGTGAATACCTGATTCAGCAGGGCATTTGCTCCATGGAAGATATCCGGCAGTCAGTACAGGACTTTGACCAGATACTTGAAGACAAATTCTCCGCATCAAAAAAAATACTAAAAGTCAGTATCCAGAGATTTCTTAAAGATGACTGGAAAGGATTAAGGTATGCCAAGCCTTCTGACGGCGAAAAGAAAATTGAAACAGGCGTACCCGGGGCAGAGATTCTTGAAGTGGCATCACAGATCAACACTCTTCCTGAGGACCGGAAATTCTTCTCAAAAATTCACCGTATTGTCGAAGAACGCCGGAAAATGGTATCTGAAGGACGGATAGACTGGGCGCTGGGAGAGCTCCTGGCTTACGGCACGCTGCTTCAGGGAGGTCACCCGGTCCGCCTTACAGGACAGGACACAGTCCGTGGAACCTTTGCCCACAGGCATGCTGCTTTCGTGATAGAAGATACCGATCAGCAGTACATTCCGCTGAAAAACCTTAAGGGTCCGGCAGCAAAATTTGAAATCTATAACTCCTTATTATCAGAATACGGTGTTCTGGGATTCGAATACGGCTACGCTCTTGCCACACCGGGAGGCCTTACCATCTGGGAAGCACAATTCGGGGATTTTGCCAATGTGGCTCAGGTCATTTTTGACCAGTATATCAGCTCAGCCGAAGAAAAATGGGGTATCATGAACGGTATCGTTGTGTACCTGCCCCATGGTTATGAAGGCCAGGGACCTGAGCATTCCAGCGCACGGATTGAACGCTTTTTATCAATGGCAGCCGGGAACAATATGCAGATTGTAAATTGCACGACTCCCGCGAATTTATTCCACATTCTGAGAAGGCAGGTCCACGCCCCTTTCAGGATCCCGCTGATAATATTCACCCCGAAAAGCCTGCTAAGGCTCCCCAAGAGTTTCTCCACGCTGGATGATCTCGAAAATGATTCTTTTCATGAAGTTTACGACGATCCCGATGTGGATATAAACGAGGTCAGAAGAGTTGTATATTGTTCGGGCAAGATCTATTATGACCTGCTTGCAAAGAAGCAGTATTACAGGGCCAGCGACCTGGCTTTGATCCGGATTGAACAGCTTCACCCCTTCCCGAATAAAAAAGTCATGGCAATTCACCGGAAATACAAGAACAACCTGCTGTCACTATGGGTCCAGGAAGAGCCCGAAAACATGGGCGCATGGCGTCATATACAGAATGAACTGCACGAGATTAATCCTGTGCCTGTAATGAGGCAGGAATCAGGCAGTCCCGCTACAGGACTTCACCATTTACATATTATAAGCCAGAACGAGATCATTGACAAAGTCTTCAGGAAGTGTGATTGCGAATTGCATAATATTTACTGCGGACTTCAATGCGTCGTAGGAAAATCAAGGAAAGAGATCCTTAAGCAGCATCAATATTTCCCTAAGAATTAAGCAAATCCCGATCATTTTTTGTACTTTCGCGTCGCTAAACAACCATCCATGATTGTCGAAATAACAGCTCCGAGTCCAGGCGAGTCAATCCTTGAGGTTGAACTTGGCAGCTGGCTGGTTGACGAAGGCGATCATGTTGAAAAGGACCAGGAGATCGCTGAAATCGAATCGGACAAGGCAACACTTCCCCTGGTTGCCGGTCACTCAGGGAAGATCTCTATCCTTGTGAAGTCCGGAGAATCGGTCGCTATAGGGACCATCCTTTGTACGATTGATACTTCTGAAAAAGGTACGGTCAAAGGCAGCAAAACGCCAATAGCCCGGCAGACGGGCAATTCAGAAAAAAAAGATATTAAAACTGCACAAAAGGTTGAATTTCAAGCTGAAAAATCCGTAACTCCCGGATCCGAAAAAATCAGGGTATCCCCTGTAGCACAAAAAATGATGGACGATCATGGACTTTCGGTTGATGATATTATGGCCGGCCTGAAAAGGATCAGCAGACAGAATGTGGAAGCCGTGCTTTCCGGAATGCCTGCCCGCATGGAAAAACTGCATAACGAGACTTCGCCGCCATCCCGGGCGGAAAAACGCACCCGGATGAGCTCTCTGAGAAGGAAATTGAGCGAACGGCTGGTTGCTGTGAGAAACGAGACTGCCATGCTGACGACATTCAATGAGACCGACATGAGCAGTATCATTTCACTTAGACAAAAATACCAGGAGGCATTTATACAGAAACATGGCGTGAAGCTCGGATTGATTTCTTTCTTTGTAAGAGCTGTGACAGATACCCTGATTCAGTTTCCGGGCGTCAACTCAAGGATTGAAGGCGAGGAGATTGTTACACCTGAATTCTGTGATATCGGTATTGCTGTACAGAGTGATAAGGGGCTGGTGGTTCCCGTCCTGAAAAATACCGAAAGGATGAGTTTTGCAATGATCGAACGCCAGATCATCGATTTTGCTGAAAAAGCCAGGGACAACCGTTTAAGCATCGCAGAGATGAGCGGTGGGACTTTTACCATCACCAATGGCGGTGTTTTTGGATCTATGCTGTCAACCCCAATTATCAATCCTCCCCAATCGGCTATACTTGGAATGCATAATATCGTGGACCGTCCGGTGGCAGTCAGGGGCAAGGTGGAGATAAGGCCGGTAATGTATCTTGCTCTCTCCTATGACCACCGGATAATTGACGGGAAAGATGCAGTACGATTTCTTGTTACTGTAAAAGAAATGATTGAAAATCCGGTCAGGATGCTATTCAGGGGAGCTGATCCTGAAAAAGTTTTACTGGATATCTGACAATTTCCATTAAATTAAATTAATCTGCTTATGACAGACCAGACATGCAGCTATATAGTTAATGCTCCAAAACGACCTGCATTAAAGCTTAGCAGGATATTTACAGAGATCTACAAATCGGATGAGATGCGCAGATTCCACCGGAGATTAAGATGCTATGCGCCCACCCCGCTTGTATCCCTTCCTAAACTGGCAAATAATCTGGGTATTAAAGAACTGCTTGTTAAGGATGAATCAAACCGTTTTCGGATCAATACTTTTAAAACCCTTGGAGCTTCATACGCTATAGCCAAAGTAGTCTCTCAGAGAAGAAAGGAAAAACTGATCTTTTGCACTGCAACCGACGGCAATCATGGACGGTCTGTCGCATGGGCCGCAAAAAACTCAAGGCAGAAATCGGTTATTTATGTGCCCAATTATACGACAGAGCAGCGTATAAAAAATATTAAAAAATATAGCGCAGAAGTCATCATCGTGGATGGCGATTACGACCAGGCTGTTTTTACAGCCAGTGTTGAATCGGAGAAAAAAGGATATATCCTGGTTCAGGATAATTCCTGGGAAGGTTATACTGAAATCCCGATGTACATTACGGCCGGGTATAAAACAATGATGACAGAAATGGAAAATTCCATCCATCCGCCCGAAGAACCGCTTGTGGATTTTGTCTTTCTTCAGGTAGGTAATGGAACATGGGCTTCATCAGTAGTTGCTTATTACAGGACCAGGTACCCGAAGAAAATGCCAACCCTGGTATCTGTTGAACCTGCAGAATGCGATTGTATGATGGAATCTTTCCGGAATGGTAAATTATCCAAAACAACAAAAAGCCAGAAAACTATCTTAACTGGATTACGCTGTGGAACACCTGCTCTCCTGGCCTGGGATATCCTGAAGGACGGTATTGATATATTCATGTCCATCCCGGATGCTTATGGAATAAAAGCCATGCAGGACTTCTATTACCCCTTTAAAAAAGATAAACAGATCTTTGCCGGGGAATCCGGTGCTGCCGGACTGGGAGGACTCATTGCTATGGCAACTGATCCGGCCCTGCAGGGGTTGAAAAAAGATGCAGGTCTGAATGAGGAATCAAGGGTTCTTGTCTTTGTAACTGAAGGAGTAACTGATTCAGAGGTATTCGAAGAGCTGATCAGCAAAGAGGCCAGTTTTGCCAAGGCCTGATATCCGGACAACTAAATCCTAAAGGAAAATAGAATAATCAACTTTAAGACTGGCCACAATCCAGGCCAGCCTGCCTGTATATCTCAAGCAATTTCCCCTTTTCGTTCTCCCAGCATAACTCTTCTGCGGCAATATTGAGATTCTTCTTCCAGATCATTCTTTTTTCCTCATCATTCATCATGTTTTCTATTGTTCCGGCCAAAACTTCGGGATTATTGGAATCTGTGAACATCCCGATATTATATTTCTCCACAATTTTCTTCATTTCCGGAAGTCCTGACACCAGCACGGGGATCCCGGCCTGTATATAATCAAACAATTTATTCGGGAGAGAATAATAATAATTCTTACCCAGGTTCTCCTCAAGTGAAATCCCCAGAGATGCCTGACCTGTATACGATTGCAGTTCATTAAACGGAATCCGTCCCATGAATTGCACGTAGTCTGTAAGATTGTTTTCACGGACAAGTTTTTCAAGGTTGCCCCGGAATGGCCCATCCCCGAAAATCAGAAAGCTGTATTTTTTAAGATGCTTCATGGCAAGGATCATAGATTCAAGTCCACGTCCCGGATTTAAGGATCCCTGGTAAATAATTGTCCGTACAGGATCACAATACAGGAGGTCAGGGCGCCTCACCGGATGCTGCAACCTGTATGGAAGATTCCTGATAACACGAAAATTCACATTATAAGCTTTACTGTATTCTTCCGCTATTGGCTCCGACACAGTGTAAGCATATTTCAGACCCGGTACCAGCATTTTTTCAATTCTAAGCCAGAAATTCCTGACAAATTTCCTTCCGACCAGCTCAGGCACCTCGGTAAAGTATTCATGACTGTCATAAATAAGAGGCACCTTCCTTATTTTAGAGGCTAACCAGCAGGCAGGCAGTGTATCCAGGTCATTCGCAACAATTATTCCCCTTTTACGGAATATTAACCAGAAGAACAGCCGGATATTAAAGAACTTATAAAAAAGAAATCCCCTGTTGAAAACCAGCCTGAATCTGCGGGTTTCATAATCCCTGTCATTAACAGGTGGACTGTCGGGGAACCGTCTTCCAACAAGAATCACCCATGCTCCGCATCCGTGAAGTGTCTGTGCCACCCTGTGGGCGCGCTGATCTGTGACCAGATCATTTATTACGATGATATAAACTTTTCTCAAGAAGTTTGTGGTTTTTAACTGTGTGGTTCATGGTACAGGGTACAAGGTACATGGTACATGGTACAGGGTACAGGGTACAGGGTACAGGGTACAGGGTACAGGGTACAAGGTGCAAGGTGCAAGGTGCAAGGTGCAAGGGTTCCGGGTTCTATTTTAACCCGGAACTTTGAACCCGGAACTCGGAACCGTTTCCCCCGGAACTCGGAACTACTTTAGTAGCAAACTCAAAATTACAGGAATTATTTTAGTAACGAAGTGGTTTACAACTATATTTAAGCAGAACATTTATTTAACTCCAAGTCAAATATTATCTTTGCTATTCATAGCATTATTCCATGATCACCCTTCGCGAGAATTATTCCCTTAAAAAACATAATTCCTTCGGAATTGATGCCAGGACAAGATATTTTGCTGAAACAGAGAATGAGTCCGACCTGGTTAATTTCATCCGGCACAATCCTGTACCGGAATTGTCCGTAATGATTCTTGGAGCGGGAAGCAATATCTTGTTTATCAACGACTTTGAAGGGTTGATCATCCATCCCAATATCACAGGCATAGAAATCATTAAGGAAACCCCTGATTTTATAACTGTCAGAGTTGGAGCCGGCGTGAACTGGGATCGGTTCGTCGAATGGGCAGTGAAAAAGAATCTGGGTGGGATTGAAAACCTGTCACTGATTCCCGGATCTGTCGGGGCAGGTCCGGTTCAGAACATAGGCGCATACGGATGCGAGGTATCAGAAGTTATAGAGCAGGTTGAGACGATACAGATCGCGGATGGCAGTAAAAAGGAATATCATAATGATGAATGCGGCTTTGGTTACCGGACGAGTATTTTTAAAACAGATCTCAAAGACAGGACAATAATCCACCATGTTGTGTTCAGGCTGTCAAGGAAACCAATCCTGAAAGCAGATTATGGCGGTGTAAGGGACAGGCTTAAAAAGTATAATTCTCCAAACATTGCTGATTTAAGGAAAGTTATCATTGAAATCCGTAATGAAAAACTGCCTGATCCTGAGAAAATCGGGAATGCCGGCAGTTTCTTTAAAAATCCGGTCCTGAAAGATGAAGAATTCCGTGTATTCATTATGAACCATCCGGACGCACCAAATTTCATGACTGAGCAGGATGATTTCCATAAAATTCCTGCCGCATGGCTTATTGAACACTCCGGATGGAAGGGCAAGCGTGTCGGTAATGCAGGCACCTATCCCCTTCAGCCTCTTGTACTGGTAAATTATGGCAACGCTACCGGGAAAGAAATATATGAATTATCGGAAAAGATCCGGGAAGATGTTTTCAATAGATTCAATATTATGCTTGAAAGGGAGGTGAACCTAGTTGGTATCAATTCATGATTTTCCGCTGGTCAAGGGCTTTCTGGTATAAATCCGCATTCCTGTTATGCTGAGCCAGTGTTTTGGCAAAGTTATGATACCCTGAAAAATCCTCTTTTGCCGCAAAGAACAGCCAATCATGATGTTCATAATCCAGAACTGCATCTATGCAAGAGATTGACGGGATTATTATAGGTCCGGGAGGAAGGCCATCATGCCGGTATGTGTTATAAGGTGAATCAATAAAAAGATATTTATCAAGAACACGTGTCATAGTCCAGTCACCAGTTACAAATTTTATTGTCGGGCATGCCTGAAGCCTCATAGGCTTTTTCAGGCGATTAATGTAAACTCCTGCAATTTTTCTTTCTTCATCTTTCATTAGGGTTTCCTCATCCACTATTGATGCCAGTGTGATAACCTCCATCGGGGATAATCCGATCTCTTCAGCTTTTTCCAGGCGGTCCTTATTCCAGAAATTCTCATACTCAATTTTCATCCTCCTGATAAATTTATCAGCATCCGTATTCCAGAAAAATTCGTATGTATTCGGGATGATTATCCCTATTGCAGTTTCAGGTGTAAGCTCCAGTCCGGCAAGGTATTGAGGATCACGGAGTAGTTTCATTATCCCGGCAGAATCTGCTTCTAACTGAGAAGATACAACAGATGCCATCTTTTCCAGAGAACGGGTACTATTAATAATAACCTTTACAGATGCCTGTCTGCCAGACCTGAGCATATTCACTATCTCATTATTGTTCATACTCCGGGATATTTTGTAATGTCCCGGCTTTACATGCGAGGGATATTTTTTTTTCTGAGCTACCCAGCTGAATGAAACCGTATCCTTAAGTATTCCTTCACTGGTAATAATGTGCATCACGTCGGAATAATCAGAACCAGTGGGAATATTGAAATAAATAAATTCTTCATTTCCGGTCACTGTGTTAGGCCATAAAATCCTTTTGTATGCAACAAGGAATATGATACCTGCCACAATCAGGACACCAGTGGTTAAAAAAAGAAAAATATATTTCAGATTCAGGCGCAT